>NZ_LZKH01000204.1:0-3532 GCF_001672745.1 Mycobacterium sp. E1386 | reverse complement strand
GACAAATCCGGGATGCCGCGCCCATAAAACCGGCGCGGCTGACCCACCCTCAGGCCCCGCCCCCCGCGGACGGCGGGGCGCCGCCGCCGGCCAACCCGGGGCCTGAGGTGCCGCCCGCGCCGCCAGCCGGGGGCTAGCCGCGTGCCCGCGCGGATGGATCCCCAGCGGTTCGACGAACTGGTGTCCGACGCGCTCGACCTGATCCCACCTCAGCTGGCGGCGGCGATGGACAACGTCGTCGTGCTGGTCGACGACCGCCACCCCGAGGACGGCGAACTGCTCGGGCTGTACGAGGGGGTCGCCCTCACCGACCGCGACTCCGACTACGCCGGATCGCTGCCGGACGCCATCACCATCTACCGCGAGGCGCTGCTGGACGTCTGCGATTCCGAGGACGACGTCGTCGAGGAGGTGGCGATCACGGTGATCCACGAGGTCGCCCACCACTTCGGCATCGACGACGACCGGCTGGAAGAACTGGGCTGGGCCTGAGGTGGCGCCCCGGCGTCCGCCGGGGGTGGGGCCTGCGGCGCCTGGGGAGGCGGGGTGTCCGACGCGGGCGCCTGGGGCGCTACCGCCGGCTGCTGACCCGGGAGGTGCTGATTGTTCGGCGGGATCTCCGGGGGAGCGCTGGCCTGGCTCTGCGGAGCCTGTGCCGGCACCTGGAGCGGTATTGGCGGCATGGTGAGCCGCTCTTCGGGAATGTCGGGCGGCGGCACCGGCGGCTGACCGTTGATGAGCAGTTGGCCCTTCGCGCTGTTGACCAGGGTGGCCCAGCCGCCGTTGCCCAAGGTCGCGCCGATGCTGCAGGCGACCTCGCGGCTGCCGGCCGTCCAGCTGGCCAGCGGCACGGTGGGGTAGATCAGCGTCAGGGTGGTGGTGCGCAACTTGACCGGCGCCAGATAGGCGTCCGTCATCTTGGTGCACAGATCCTTGATGTACCCGTCCTGGTCGGGCTCCGCCGGCAGCGCGCCGGGGAACTTCTCGGCCAGGTTGACCGTGCCGGTCACCTCCATCGCGTGCGGAGTCGCGCACTCGACCGGCGCATCGATCGGCTGGTTGGTGGCCGAGTCGATGCCCAGGCAGGTGCCGGCCGGCCAGACCTTGGACTGGTCGACCTCGGCGACCTTGCCCTTGAAGGCCTGTTGCTGGTTGTTGGGGCCGGGCAGCTGCAGTCCGCACAACATGCGGCGCTCGCCGTTCTGGCGCCAGGCCCGGTCACCGGGCCACAGCAGGCTGACGGTGAACTTGCTGTTGGGATCGAACTTGGGGCCCAGGTAGTTGCGCACGGCGGATTCGCACTGCTCCTGGGTGATCTGCTGAATGCGGGCGGGCGAGGGGGGAGCGGCGTTGGGGCCGTATTCGGCGCCCGGGAACGTCCTCATGTCGACGGATTCGGCGACTTCGAACTTGTGGTCGTCGGCGCAGTTGACGATCTTCGCCGACTCCGGGGTGGCGTCCGGCCAGATCAGGCAGTCACCGCTGGCGGCCTTGTTGAAGGCGGCGTCGCTCTTGCTGCCGGTGGTGGGCACCGGGTTGCCGTTGAGATAGCCGGACAGCCGCCCCGTGCCGGTGCCCCCCACCGGCAGCGCGGTGACCACCCCGGCGATCAGCAGGCCGCCCAGCGCGGTCAGCAGCAGGGCGCGCCGAGTCGCCTGGGCCTGCAGACTGCGCGGCCACCGGAAGCCGGCTTGCGGCTGTTCCGGCTCGGCGGTGGGGGCGTCGGACTCCGGGGCTTCCGGAAGGTCCGTCTCGGGCGCTCGTGACATCGGCTCCATTCTGACAGGGCCACCTGAGCCCCGTGACAAAAGTTACGGATGTGAGTCCTGAGTTGAGTCCGATTGGGTGCTCTGCCCGCCGACCGGAACCGAAAAAGTAGTGTCAGGGCCGTGATCGACCTGAAGCTGCTCCGGGAAGACCCCGACGCCGTGCGCCGTTCCCAACTCAACCGGGGCGAGGACCCGGCGCTGGTCGACGCCTTGCTGGCGGCCGACGTCGCCCGCCGGGCGGCGATCTCGTCGGCCGACGCGCTGCGCGCCGAACAGAAGTCGGCCAGCAAGAGCGTCGGCGCCGCGTCGCCCGAGGAGCGCCCGGCCAAGCTGGCGCGCGCCAAGGAGTTGGCCGAGCAGGTGAAGGCCGCCGAAACCGAGCAGGCCGAGGCGGAGGCCGCCTTCACCGCCGCGCACATGGCGATCTCCAACGTCGTCATCGACGGGGTGCCCGCCGGCGGGGAGGACGAATACCGCGTCCTGGAGGTCGTGGGCGAGCCTCCTTCGCTGCAAAACCCGAAGGACCACCTGGAGCTAGGCGAGTCGCTGGGGCTGATCGACATGCAACGCGGCGCCAAGGTGTCCGGCTCGCGCTTCTACTTCCTGACCGGGCGTGGGGCGCTGCTGCAGCTCGGGCTGCTGCAGCTGGCCCTGCGGTTGGCCGTCGAGAACGGCTTCATCCCGATGATCCCGCCGGTGCTGGTGCGCCCCGAGGTGATGGCCGGCACCGGATTCCTCGGCGCCCACGCCGACGAGATCTACCGCGTCGAGGCCGACGACCTCTACCTGGTCGGCACCTCCGAGGTGCCGCTGGCCGGCTACCACGCCGACGAAATCCTGGACCTGTCCGGCGGACCCCTGCGCTACGCGGGCTGGTCGTCGTGCTTCCGGCGGGAGGCCGGCAGCTACGGCAAGGACACCCGCGGCATCATCCGGGTGCATCAGTTCGACAAGGTCGAAGGCTTCGTCTACTGCACGCCCGCCGAAGCCGAGGCCGAACACGAACGGTTGCTGGGCTGGCAGCGCGAGATGCTGGCCCAGATCGGGGTGCCGTATCGGGTGATCGACGTCGCCGCAGGCGATCTCGGGTCGTCTGCCGCCCGCAAATTCGACTGCGAGGCATGGGTTCCCACGCAGGGCACCTACCGCGAGCTGACGTCGACGTCCAACTGCACCACCTTCCAGGCGCGCCGGCTTTCCACGCGCTACCGCGACGACAACGGCAAGCCGCAGACCGCCGCCACCCTCAACGGCACGCTGGGCACCACCCGGTGGCTGGTGGCGATCCTGGAGAACCACCAGCAGCCCGACGGCAGCGTGCGGGTGCCCGACGCGCTGGTGCCCTTCGTGGGCGCCGAGGTGCTCGAGCCCACCAACCGCTAGGGCGTCTTGGCGATCGCCCGCCCCGGCGTGTGCCCGAAGGCCCGCCGGTAGGTGTCGATGAAGGCGCTCGCTGTGGCCCAACCACATTCGGACGCCACCGACGTGACGTCGCGGCGCTCGGCGAGCAGCACCAGGGCGCGTTGCAACCGGAGCTGGGTGCGCCATTGCGGAAAGGTCATCGCCAGCTCGTCGCGGAACAGGCGGCTCAGGGTGCGTTGGCCGATGCCGATCCGACGGCCGATCTGCTGCAACGTCAACGGGTCACGCAGGTTGTCGGCGATCATCGCGCACGCGTCGCGGAGCCGGCCGTCGACCGGCGTCGGAAGCCACAGTGGCTCACCGGGACTGGCCGCCTGCACCTGGTCATGCAGCACCTCCAG
>NZ_LZKH01000203.1:0-2963 GCF_001672745.1 Mycobacterium sp. E1386 | reverse complement strand
GGCACCGCCACAGCCTTCGGGGTACCGGTGGTGCCGGACGTATAGATGATGTAGGCGATGTTGTCCGCGGACGGTGCGGGCAGCCGATCGCCGGCTTGCGCCGTGACGGCGGGGTGGTTGACCTCGATGACGGCCGCACCGGAGCCGTCGAGCCGCGACCGCATCTCGGGGGCGACGATCGCGGCGATCGGTGCGGCGTCGGTGAGCATGAACTCGATCCGGGCGGCCGGCAGTCCCGGGTCGATGGGCAGGTAGGCCGCCCCGGTTTTGAGCACCGCCAGCATCGCGATGACGGCCTGGGCCGAACGCTCGGCCAGCAGCGCCACGCACTCCCCCGGGCCGGCGCCATGCTCAACTAGCAAGTGCGCCAGCCGATTCGATGACTCATCGACCTCCCGATACGTCCACGCGCGCTGCGCGCAGGTGACCGCAACTGCGTCGGGCGCGCGGTCGACCTGGGCGGCGAACATCGCCGGAATCGACACCCCGGCCGGCACCGGCCCCTGCAGCACCGCACGATTACCGACGGCCTCGAGCCGGGCTCGTTCCGATTCGTCAAGCACTTCAATCGACGAGAGCCGACGCGCCGGATCGCTGGTCATGGCCACCAACACCTGATGCAACTTGTCGATCAATCCCTCGATGCGGGCGGCGTCGAACACGTCGGTGCGGAATTCCACCGCCCCACCGATACCCGCGGGCCGGCCGTCCTCGGTCCAGCGTTCGGCCAACGAGAACACCAGATCCATGCGGGCAACCTGGGTGTCCACCGGAACCGGGGTGACCTGCACGTCGCCCAGGGTCAGCCCGGCGGCGGGGCCGTTGTGCTGCCAGGGCAGGTTCTGCCAGGCCAGGACTACCTGGATGAGGGGGTGATGGCCGAGGCTGCGTGCGGGATGCAGCCGTTCGACGAGGACTTCGAAGGGCACGTCTTGGTGCTCGTATGCGGCCAGGCTGCGCAGCTGCACCTGGGCCAAGACCTCAGCCACGGTCGGATTTCCACCCAGGTCGGTGCGCAATACCAACGTATTGACGAAGAAGCCGACCAACTCGTCAAGCGCGGGATCACGACGCCCGGCAATCGGAAAACCCACTGCCACATCCGAAGTCGCTCCCAGCTTGGCCAATAAGACCGCCAACGCGGCTTGTACCACCATGAAACTGGTCGCATTATGCTCACCGGCCACCTCACTCACTCGTCGTTGTAACTCCGCGGGCCACTCCACGGCCACCCGCTCCCCCCGAAAATCAGCCACCGCCGGATAAGGCCGGTCGGTGGGCAACTCCAGACGCTCGGGCATGCCCGCCAACGCGTCCAGCCAATACGCCAGTTGCGCGGTGATCGCACTGTGCGGGTCATTCAGGTCCCCGAACTGGGCCCGCTGCCACAGCGTGTAATCCACGTATTGCACCGGTAGTTCGGCCCAACCCGGCGCCTCGCCCGCACACCGGCTGGCATAAGCCACGCCCAAATCACGCACCAGCGGCGTGATCGACCACCCATCGGCAGCAATATGGTGAGCCACGGCCACCAGTACGCTCTCGTCGTCGCGTAGGCGAAAAAGCGTTGCCCGCAAAGGGATCTCAACCGTCAAATCAAACGAGTAACGCGCCGCCACCTCGACCGCCTCCGCCAACCGGGACGCCGGCCAGGTCCTGGCATCGACGACGTGCCAACCGAAATCGAAGTGGCCGACCGGGACGACCACTTGCTGGGGGGTGCCCTCCCGGGCGACGAAGACCGTGCGCAGGCTTTCATGCCGCGCGATCACATCGGCAAGCGCCATCCCCAGCACGTCGGCATCGAGGCCACCACGCAAGCGCAACGCCACCGCCATGTTGTGGACCGGCGAAGCGCCGTGCAACTGGTCGAGGAACCACAGCCGGGACTGGGCGAACGACAGCGGCACCACCGCGGGCCGCGCACCGGCCACGACCCGCGGCAGCCTCTCCTCCCCCTCATCGAGCCGCGGCGCCAACCGGCGGATCGTCGGCGCCTCGAACAACGCCCGCACGGAAAGGGTCGCGTCCAGACCGGTGTTCACCGCGGCGACCAGGCGCATCGCCGACAGGGAATCCCCACCCAGATCGAAGAACGAATCGTCGACCCCGACCCGGCCGATGCCCAGAACCTTGGCGTAAATCCCGGCGAGGACCTCTTCGGTGGGGGTGGCCGGCGCCCGATACCCGTGCCCGGGGTATTCCGGCGCGGGAAGGGCGCGCGTATCGAGTTTGCCGTTGAGGGTCAACGGCAAGGCGGCCAGGGGCACGACCGCGGCCGGAACCATGTAAGCCGGCAGCCGCTCGGCGAGATGGGTGCGTACCACGGCGGGATCGGCGGTGCCGGTCAGGTACGCCACCAGCCGCTTGTCCCCGGGCCGGTCCTCGCGGGCGATAACGACCGCCTGCTCTACGCCGGCCAAACCCGTTAGGACGGTTTGGATTTCGCCAAGCTCGATACGGTAGCCGCGGATCTTGACCTGCTCGTCGGCGCGCCCGGCGTAGCGCAACTGCCCATCAGGACCCCACGACACCAGGTCCCCGGTGCGATACATCCGCTCGCCATTCCCGCCGAACGGGCACGCCACGAACCGCGACGCGGTCAACCCGGCCCGCCGTACATATCCCACGCCCACGCCGCGGCCGGCCACATACAACTCGCCGACGACCCCCGCGGGCACCGGCCGCAGCCAGCCATCCAGCACGAACAGCGCCGCCCCACCCACCGGTGAACCGATCGGCGGTGGCCCCGATCCCGCGATCAACGGCGCGCTCTTGGACACCCACATCGTGGTCTCGGTGGGCCCGTACACGTTGACCATCGCCCGGCCCGGCGCCCACCGGTCCACCACCGCCGGCGGACAGGGCTCCGCCCCCACTACCAACGCCACCCCCACCGAAGAGGTCCTCGCCGGGATTTACGCCAAGGTTCTGGGCATCGGCCGGGTCGGGGTCGTCGATTC
>NZ_LZKH01000202.1:0-9041 GCF_001672745.1 Mycobacterium sp. E1386 | reverse complement strand
ATGGCGATGACCAGCCGGCGGCCACCGCGGGCGGCGGCCCCGACGAACGTCTTGCGGGCCGCGTTGGTGAACCCGGTCTTGCCGCCGATCGCGCCGGGGTAGCGCTGCAACAGCTCGTCCTGGTTGGTGATCGGGTGATCGCCGTTATCGCCGGGGAACATCGCCGACGGCTCGGCCGTGATCTGCGCGAACACCGGGTTCACCAACGCGGCCCGCAAGACGTTCGTCGGGGCCGCCGCCCGCGGTGGCCGCCGGCTGGTCATCGCCATGATGTACGGCCTGATCAAAGAGGGCGGACCGACGTACTGGGACCAGGCGGCGACGTTGTTCGACTGGGGTTTCGCGCAAAGCCCGCAGTCCAGCATCGGCTCGCTGTAGCTATTTTGCCGGGCCGGCGTCCGGCGCCGCCGCCGACAGCAGCGTCATCAGCATCGGGATCCGTTGCTCGGCGATCTGCGGCTGCGGCAGCACCCCCTCCACCACCGCGGCCCCGTCGAACACGTTGGTCAGCAACGCGACCAGGACCGGGAACGTCTCCTCGGGGAAGCTTTCGGCTCCGGGCAGCGTACGGGCGGCGTCGTGAATCTTCGCCGAGTACTGGCGCAGCTCGGTTTGCAAAGTGGCCCTGAGCTTTTCGTCGGTGCGCGCCGCGACGAGCAGTTCGTACAGCACGGCGTTGCTCGGGGCGGCGGTGATGTCACGGAGTATCGCCAGGGCGGCTTCGAGCGCCGGCCGATCGGCCGGTATTTCGGCGACCCGCTTGGTGAACGTCTCGAGCTGACGACGCAGCACTTCGGATGCCGTGGCCGCCATGAAGTCGCCCATCGTCTCGAAGTGCCGGAACAGGGCGCCCACGGATACCCCCGCGCGCTTGGTGATCACGGCGGCCGACGCCCGGGCGTATCCGACCTCGATGATGGTGTCGATGCAGGCGTCGAGAAGCCGTCCCACGGTCTCTTCCCGACGCTGCTGCTGGGTTCTGGCCACGTCAGCCTCCGATTTTCAGGGCGCTCCGGTCCCGGTGCCGCTGGCCCGCACGCAGATAGCGGCCGGATTTCACGGTCCGGCCGTAGCCGTCGCGGAACTGGCCCGCGCGGAAGACGACCGCGCCGCCCACGCCCGTCGCGATGACGGCGTCGTCGTTGCGATTGACCATGCGCCGCAGGCCGCCGTAGAACGGCACCTCGTCCTCGTAGTAGCCCTCCACCGCTTCGTTGAGACCGGCAGGGTCGATCACCACGAAGTCCGCGCGGTCGCCCTGCCGCAGCGTGCCGGCGTCGACGCCGAACCACTCCCCCAATTCGCCGGTCAGGCGATGCACCGCGCGCTCGATGGACATGAACGGTGCGCCGGCCCGCTGTGCGTCCCGGGCCCGCTTGAGCAGCTTGACCGGGAAGTTGTAGAACGCCATGTTGCGCAGGTGCGCGCCGGCGTCCGAGAAGCCCATGTGGACGCTGCCCTCGTTGGCGAGCGCGTTGAGCAGCTTGGGGCGGTGGTTGGCCACGACGGTCGTCCACCGGACGTTGCGTTCGCCGTTCTCGACGAGCACGTCCAGGAACGCGTCGAGCGGGTGCAGCTTGCGCTCGTCGGCGATGGCCCCGAAGCTCTTGCCTATCAACGACTCATCGGGGCATTCGACGATGACCGCGTCGTGGAAGTCGCGGTGCCACAACGACGGCCCGAGTTTGATCCGGTCGAACTCCCTGCGGAACTTCCGGCGGTATTCCTTGTCGGCCAGCAATTCGTTGCGCTCCAACTGGTCCCGCAGGTGCAGGGCGGCCGTCCCGGCGCCGAACTCCTCGAAGACCGGAAGATCGATTCCGTCGGAGTACAACTCGAACGGCACCGGCAGATGCTGGAAGCGCACTTGAGACCCCAGCAGCTTGTTCAGCAGACGGGTGCCCGGGCCGAAGACGTAGACCGACAGTGGCATCGACTTGGCATCGGCGGACACCAGCATGCTCATGCGAACACCCTTGCCTCGGTTGAGGATTCGGCTGCTCGCCAGGAAGAAGAGCATCCCGGTCGACGGCTTGGCCACATCGGGGGCGCTCTGCAGAATGCGGCCGCGCTTGCGCAGCACCCTGATCAGCCTGCGCCGCTCGCGCCAGGTCGCGAAGGTGGACGGCAACGCCCGCGACCGGAAACGCTCGCCGTCGAGCTTGTCGATGGCCGCGTCCATCCCCGACATGCCGAGCACCCCGGCGTCGAGCGCCTCGTCGAGCAGGGCCGCCATCCGCTCCACTTCGGCGTCGGTGGGCTGCACGGTGGCGTCGGTGGCCCGATCGAGGCCCATCACCGCGGTCCGCAGATCCGAATGGCCAAGCAGCGAGCCGATATTCGGCCCGAGCGGCAGGGCGTCGATCGCCTTGATGTATTCGGCCGCGGACGACCAGGTCTTGTTTTGCAAAGCGCCGTAGACGAATTCGCGCGGCACGGCCTCGACCCGGCTGAAGAGGTCGGCGGCGTCCTCGGAGCTGGCGTAGACCGTCGACAACGAGCAGTTGCCCAGCAACACGGTGGTGACACCGTGCCGCACGGACTCCCGCAGACCCGGATCCAGCAGCACCTCGGCGTCGTAGTGGGTGTGCACGTCGATGAAGCCCGGCACGATCCATTTGCCGGCGGCGTCGATCACCTCGGGGCACCCCGTCTCGTCCAGCGACCCGTCCGACACCGCGGCCACCACGCCGTCGCGAATGCCCAGCGTGCGGGTCTGGGGCGCGCTGCCGGTGCCGTCGAACCACAGCCCGTCGCGAATGATCACGTCGTAAGCCACTTTTGCCTCCAGTCGTCGTGGTGACACGGACCGTAACATAGATAGCAAGCACTCGCAATCTTTTCTGGCCGGCGTGTCCGCTTCGTCGGCCCCGCGCCGGCTAGGCCGGGGGACGGAACGCGTTGCCGCGCAAAATCACCAGGTCAGGACGGTGCAGGACGGCCGGGCCCGACCGCGGGTCGTCCGCGTAGCACAGCAGGTCGGCCGACGCGCCGTGATCGAGCCCGGGGCGGCCCAGCCAGCGACGGGCGTCCCAGCACCCCGCGCCCAACGCATCGGTGGGGCTCAATCCGATGCCCTTGAGCGCCTCGATCTCGTCGGCGATGCGCCCGGGCGCGACCATCGTGCCGGCATCACTGCCGGCGTAGATCGGCACGCCCGCTTCGCGGGCCGCGGCGATCCGCGACAGGCCACGAGCGTGCAAGTCGCGCATGTGAGCGGCGTAGGTCGGATATTTCGCGGCGGCGGCATCGGCGATGCCCGGGAAATTCTCGACGATGTTGACCAGCGTCGGGACCAGGACGGTTCCGTGCTCGACCATCAGCGCGATGGTGTCATCGGTGAGGCCGGTGCCGTGTTCGATGCAGTCGATGCCGGCCGTGACCAGCCCCGGCAGCGCGTCCTCGCTGAAGGCGTGCGCGGTGACCCGTGCGCCGTGGGCGTGCGCGGTGTCGATGGCGGCCTTGAGCACGTCGTCGGACCACAGCGGGGCGAGATCGCCGACGCTGCGATCGATCCAGTCGCCGACCAGCTTGATCCAGCCATCGCCGCGGCGCGCCTCTTCCGCGACCGCCTCGGGCAGTTGCCACTCGTCTTCCAGCTCGCGCGAGAATCCCGCCGCATACCGCTTGGGCCGGGCCAGATGTTTTCCGGCGCGGATGATGCGCGGCAGATCCTCGTGGTCGTCGAGGCTGCGGGTGTCGGTGGGTGAGCCGCAGTCTCGCAACAGCAGCGCACCGACGTCACGCTCGATCTCGGCCTGGGCGATCGCCTCGTCCAGCGGAATCTCTCCGTGCTCGCCGAGTCCGACGTGGCAATGCGCGTCCACCAGGCCGGGAATGACCCAGCCACCGTCGAAGACGGTGTCGGCCCCCGCGACCGGTTCGGTGCTGATGCGCCCGTCGACGATCCACAGCTCGGTTGGGGTCTCGTCCGGCAGCCCGACACCTCGCACGTGCATGCGCACGGCGCTGCTAATTCTTGCCGGCCCGATGGTGACGATCCGCTTCGCCCGGCTTCGCCGCGCTCCCGATCGTCACGGCTTGCCGGGGAACTTGAGTTTGGACAGGTCGAAGTCCGCCAGCCCGGGCGGCAGCTCGTTGAGACCCTCGGGCATGTGCGACAGGTCGGGGAACCCGGCCGGCATGCCCGGCATCCCGGCGCCCAGCGGGTTCCTGGCCTTAGGCGGCGTCGGGCCCCGACCGCCCTTCTTGCCCTTCTTGCCCTTGCCGCCCTTGGCCTTTCGGGTCGCCGACTTGCGACCCATTCCCGGGATGCCCATACCGCCGAGCATCGACGACATCATTTTGCGGGCCTCGAAGAAGCGGTCCACCAGCTGGTTCACCTCGGACACCGAGACGCCCGACCCGTTGGCGATGCGCAGCCGCCGCGACGCGTTGATGATCTTCGGGTCGGCCCGCTCTTCGGGCGTCATGCCGCGGATGATGGCCTGCAGGCGGTCGAGTTGCTTGTCGTCGACCTGGGCCAGCGCGTCCTTCATCTGTCCGGCCCCGGGCAGCATGCCCAGCAGGTTGCCGATCGGACCCATCTTGCGGATGGCGAGCATCTGCTCGAGGAAGTCCTCCAGCGTCAGCTCGCCGGTGCCGATCTTGGCCGCGGCGGCCTCGGCCTGCTCGGCGTCGAAAACCTGCTCGGCCTGTTCGATCAGGCTCAGCACGTCGCCCATGCCCAGGATGCGGCTGGCCATCCGGTCGGGGTGGAAGACGTCGAAGTCCTCGAGCTTCTCGCCGGTGGAGGCGAAAAGGATTGGGACGCCGGTCACCTCGCGGACCGACAACGCGGCACCACCGCGGGCGTCACCGTCGAGCTTGGTCAGCACCACCCCGGTGAAGCCGACGCCCTCGCGGAACGCCTCCGCGGTGGTGACGGCGTCCTGGCCGATCATCGCGTCCAGCACGAACAGCACTTCGTCGGGATTGACGGCGTCGCGGATGGCCGCGGCCTGGGCCATCAGTTCGTCGTCGATGCCCAGCCGGCCGGCGGTGTCGACGATCACGACGTCGTGGTGCTTCGCCCGGGCTTCGGCGAGACCGGCGGCCGCGACGGCGACCGGGTCGCCGGGCCCCGACTCGGGGGACTCGCCGGGATGGGGCGCAAACACCGGCACCCCGGCGCGCTCACCGACGACTTGCAGCTGGTTCACCGCGGCGGGTCGCTGCAGGTCGCACGCCACCAGCAGCGGGGTGTGCCCCTGGCCGCGCAGCCAGGCGGCCAGCTTGCCGGCCAGCGAGGTCTTACCGGAGCCCTGCAGACCGGCGAGCATCACCACGGTCGGCGGCGTCTTGGCGAAGGCCAGTTGACGGGTCTCCCCACCCAGGATGCCGATGAGCTCTTCGTTGACGATCTTGACGACCTGCTGCGCCGGGTTGAGGGCACCGGAGACCTCGGCGCCCCGGGCGCGGTCCTTGATCCGGCCCACGAACGCGCGCACCACGGGCAGCGACACGTCGGCTTCCAGCAGCGCCAGCCGGATCTCGCGGGTGGTGGCTTCGATGTCGGCGTCGGTCAGTCGACCCTTGCCGCGTAAGCCCTGAAGGGCACCGGTCAACCGGTCGGACAGCGATTCAAACACCCCGCCAGCCTAGTGGTACTGCAAGCGCGGCGAAGCCGGGCGCGGCAGGTACCACTCATCAGGTCTAGTGGTACTGCAAGCGCGGCGAGCTTAGCGCCGCCCGTCGACCGCGACACTGCAACTACGCACCCGACACGCCGGTAAAGGTGTGCGTAGTTTCAGTCTCGCCAAACCGGCGAACGGGTTTGAATGGTCGACATGCTCGAGGTGATCGACAAAGGATCGTGCAGCCGGGACCATCCGGTGCCGCTACTCTTCGTGCACGGCGGTTGGCACGGCGCGTGGTGCTGGGAGCACTTCCTGGACTTCTTCGCCGATGCCGGCTACCGCGCGGTCGCGATGAGCCTGCGGGGACACGGCGGCAGCCCAACGACCAAGCCGCTGCACAAGGTTTCCATCGCGGACTACATCGACGACCTCCGTTCGGTGGCCGACGAACTGGGCGGCCCCGTACTGATCGGCCACTCGCTGGGTGGCTTCGTCATCCAGCGCCACCTCGAAACGCGCCGCGCCCCGGCGGCAGTCCTGGTCGGCTCCGTGCCGCCGCAGGGTGTGCTCAGGTTGGCGGTGCGCGTCTGGCGTCGCCGGCCATCGATGACGATGGAAGCCTGGAGCGACCCCACGCTGCTGAAATTCCTCGCCACCCCGGCGCTGGCACGGGAGTACCTCTTCTGCGCCGACACGCCCGAAGCGGTCGTCGAATCCTGCAGACAACGCGCCGGGGCCGAGAGCATCCGCGCCGCGATGACCGATCCGATGGTCCGCCGCGTCAGAACCCGGCGGGTGACCACGCCGATGCTGGTCCTCGGCGCGGAGTACGACGGCTTCGTCAGCGTCGGCGATGTGCGCGCCACGGCGCGCGCGTATGCGACCGAACCGGAATTCTTCCCGATGGGTCACAACATGATGCTCGAGCCGGGATGGGCTGACGTCGCGCAACGCATCCACGGGTGGCTGCAAACCCGCGACCTCGCGGGCGCGCCACGGTAACCGCATCCGAGTCGTTACTGCGCCGAAAAGCGTTGGCGTGCTAGATTTCACGTCCACCGCTTCACCACGCTGGTCCGTCGACAATTACAACAAAACGGGGGGAAATGTCCGTGCAACCGCTCGCTCGCACGGAGAGCTCCGTCGACGACAGCGGCCGGGCGCTGCGTGGCTGGCAGCGCCGGGCGTTGGTCAAATATTTGGCCGGCCAACCGCGCGACTTCCTGGCCGTCGCGACCCCGGGGTCCGGGAAGACGACCTTCGCCTTGCGGGTGGCCGCGGAACTGCTCAGCCAGCGTGTCGTCGAGCAAATCACGGTCGTGGTGCCCACCGAGCACCTCAAGGTGCAGTGGGCCCAGGCCGCCGCACGGCACGGCATCGCCCTGGACCCGAAGTTCTCCAACTCCCATGCCCTGATGTCGGGCGAGTACCACGGCGTGATGGTCACCTACGCTCAGGTCGCGGCGCATCCGACGCTGCACCGGGTGCGCACCGAGCAGCGCAAGACGCTGGTGGTCTTCGACGAGATCCACCACGGCGGTGACGCCAAGACCTGGGGTGACGCCATCCGCGAGGCCTTCGGCGATGCGACGCGCCGCCTCGCCCTGACGGGCACGCCCTTTCGCAGCGACGACAGCCCAATCCCGTTCGTGTCCTACGAATCGGGCGCCGACGGGGTGCGCCGTTCGCATGCCGACCACACCTACGGCTACGCCGAGGCCCTCGCCGACGGGGTGGTCCGGCCGGTGGTGTTCCTGGCCTACTCCGGGGAGGCGCGCTGGCGGGACAGCGCGGGCGAGGAGCACGCCGCGCGGCTGGGCGAGCCGCTGACCGCCGAGCACACGGCGCGGGCCTGGCGCACGGCACTCGACCCGGCCGGCGAATGGATGCCCGCGGTGATCGCGGCCGCCGATCAGCGGCTGCGCCAGAAGCGCGAGCACGTGCCCGACGCCGGCGGCATGATCATCGCCTCCGACCGCACCGCGGCCCGCGCCTACGCCGCCCTGCTGACGAGGCTTACCTCGGAGGCGCCGACGGTGGTGCTGTCCGACGATCCCGGATCGTCCGCGCGCATCAGCGAATTCGCCGCCGGCACCAGCCGGTGGCTGGTGGCGGTGCGCATGGTCTCCGAAGGCGTCGACGTCCCCCGGCTCTCGGTCGGCATCTACGCCACCAGCGCCTCCACTCCCCTGTTCTTCGCACAGGCCATCGGCCGCTTCGTGCGATCGCGCCGGGCGGGCGAGACCGCCAGCATCTTCCTGCCGTCGGTCCCCAACCTGCTGCAGCTCGCCAGCGAGCTGGAGGCGCAGCGCAACCACGTGCTGGGGGAACCGCACCGCCCCGACGACGATCCCCTCGACGGTGATCCCGCCGTCCGGACGCAGACCGAGAAAATCGACGCCGACAACGGCTTCACCTCACTGGGCGCCGACGCGGAGCTGGATCAGGTCATCTTCGACGGGTCGTCGTTCGGCACGGCCGCGCCGGCCGGAAGCGACGAGGAGGCCGACTACCTCGGCATCCCCGGGTTGCTCGACGCCGATCAGATGCGGGCGCTGCTGCACCGCCGCCAGGACGAGCAGCTCCAGCGGCGGGCCGCGCAGGGCGCGCCGGCCGCCGTGCCGGGGCCCCCGTCGATGCATGGCCAATTGCGCGAGCTGCGCCGCGAACTCAACTCCCTGGTGTCGGCCACCCATCACCGCACCGGCAAGCCGCACGGCTGGATTCACAGCGAACTGCGCCGTCGTTGCGGGGGCCCACCGATCGCCGCCGCGACCCGTGAGCAGATCCAGGACCGCATCGAGGCCCTGCGGCGTCTCAACGCCGAGCACGCCTGACCCCGCTAGTCGCCGACCGGCTCCTGGAGCACTTCGACCGTGGGGCCGCCCAGCACGGCGAGCAGGTTCTGCTCGATCGCGGCTCGCGCGTCGCGCTCGCCCTGGGCCGGCACCGTCACGCAGAAGACGTCGGCCGCGGTGGAGCCGAACGTGTTGACCTTGGCCCAGGCGATGTCGGATCCCGCGCGTTCCAGCGCGCGGGTCAACAGCGCCAGCAGACCCACCCGATCCATGGCGCGGACTTCGAAGATCAACTGGCCGGCGGTCGCCGTGTCGAGCCACAGGATGCGCGGCGGGGCGGTCGACCGGGTAACGGGCACCCCGGCCTGAATCTCACCGGCCCGCGCCGTCGCGGCGCTGACCGCGTCGCTGTCGCGCCTCTCCAGCGTGCCGAGGACGTCGAGGTCCCCGGCCAGGGCGCCGACGAATTGCTGGCGCAGCAAGCCTGATTCGGGCGGCGAGCCGAACACCGGAGACACGACGAACTCCACGATCGCCACGCCGTCGTGAATGTTGGCCAACGCCGAATGGATTCGCAGGGAGTTCACCGCCAGCACCGCCGCGGCTTTCGACACCAGCCCGCGCTGGTTCGGCGCGAGCATCACCGCGGTCAGACGCTCGCGGT
>NZ_LZKH01000201.1:0-1718 GCF_001672745.1 Mycobacterium sp. E1386 | reverse complement strand
CCGTGCGCCGCGCAACCGGGCCCGATCAAGCCTGGCTGCAGCGGGAGCTGGACGCCGAGCGCCGGTACTGCTTCGAGCTGGACCGCGAGCTGCCGGTCCGGGTTGCGGTGCTGGACACCGCCGACGACCCCGCCGAACACGTGCTGTCGCTGGTCGTCCACCACATCGCCTCCGACCACTGGTCGGCGGGGGTGTTGTTCGCCGACGTGATGACCGCGTACCGGGCCCGGCGCGCCGGGGAAGCCCCGGCCTGGGCGCCGTTGCGGGTGCAGTACGCCGACTTCGCGGCGTGGCAGGGGGCATTCCTGGGTGATGCGAGCGGCCAGGAGTCCGCGGTCGCCGCGGAGCAACGGGAGTACTGGACCCGGCAGTTGGCCGGGCTGCCGGAGGACACCGGGCTGCGTCCCGACTTCCCGCGTCAACCGGTGCCCAGCGGTGCGGGCGAATCGGTCGACTTCCGTATCGACGCGGCCACCCGACACAAGCTCGCCGAGTTGTCGCGCGAGATGGGCATCACCGAGTTCATGCTGCTGCAAACGGCGGTCGCCGTGGTTCTGCACAAGGCGGGCGGTGGCCTGGACATTCCGCTGGGCACCCCGGTCGCCGGGCGCACCGAGGCCGAATTGGACCAGCTGATCGGGTTTTTCGTCAACATCCTGGTGCTGCGGAACGACCTGACCGGCAACCCGACGCTACGCGAGCTGCTGACCCGCGCCCGGGAGACGGCGCTGGCCGCCTATGCCCACCAGGACCTGCCGTTCGACCGGGTGGTGGACAGCGTCAGCCCGGTGCGTTCGCTGTCGCGCAATCCGCTGTTCCAGGTCGTCGTGCACGTCCGCGACCACCTGCCCGCCGCGCGGGTGATCGAGCAGGATCCCGAAAACGGCGGACAGGACGCGGTGTGTACCTCGCTGGACCCCGTCTTCGACATGGCGCACGCCGACCTCAGTGTCAACTTTTTCGGCACCGACGGCTCGGGCGGCGTCGGGTACAACTGCAACCTGATCTTCCGCACCGAGCTGTACAGCCGCGCCACCATCGAGCGTTTGGCCGGCTGGCTGACCCGCGTGGTAACCGAGTTTGCCGGCAATGCGGATCAGACTTTGCGCGACCTGCAGCTGACCGACGCCGACGAGCGGATGCTGGAGCACTGGAGCCGGGGCGAGCGACCGCCGCACGACCGGCCGCGCACCATTCCAGAACTGTTGCAGCCGAGCCGAAGCTGGGGACCCGACCGGATAGCGGTGCGCTGCGGCGACGAGCAGATCGATTACGTTGCGCTGCATCGCCGTTCGGACAACCTTGCGGCGCTGCTCCTGGCGAGCGGGGTTGGACCCGGGTCGCTGGTGGGGCTGTCGACGCGGCGGAGCATCGACCTGGTGGTGGCGCTGGTGGCCATCATGAAGGCAGGCGGGGGCTACTTTCCGATCGATCCCGCCTACCCGCCGGCGCGCAAGCAGTTCATGCTTGACGACGTGCAACCACCGGTGGTGCTGGCCACCGCCCACGCGGCTCGCAGCATGCCCGAAGTTGCCGGCGTCACGGTCATTTCGCTGGACGATCCGCGGGTGCGCGCCGCGGTGGAGCACGGGGAAACCGATCCGCGCGAGCTGCCGCTGCCACACCCCGACGACCCGATGTTTCTGGTCTTCACGTCCGGATCAACCGGCAAGCCGAAAGGCGCCCTGGGCACCCATCGTTCCATGGCGGCCCGGCTG
>NZ_LZKH01000200.1:0-17276 GCF_001672745.1 Mycobacterium sp. E1386 | reverse complement strand
GCGTCCGCCGGATCGATGCCCGCGCGCAGCACCGCCAGTGTCACCATGCGGTACATCGCCCCGGTGTCCAGGTAGCGGGCGCCCAGCGCCCGCGCCAATCCCCTTGACACCGAAGACTTTCCGGTCCCGGCGGGCCCATCGATGGCAACGATCACAGCGCTCACAGGCCGACCGCCTTGTACAGTTGGCCGACCTCGCCCTGGCTCAACGCCCGGAAGCTGCCCGGCCGCTGCTTGCCCAACGACACCGGTCCGATGTCGGTGCGCACCAGCGCCTCCACCGGGAAGCCGGCCGCGGCCAGCAACCGGCGCACGATGCGATTGCGCCCTTCGTGCAACACCACGCGCACCAGCGTCTTGCCCGGAATGGCGTCCACGACCGCGAATTCGTCGACGCGCACGGGGCCGTCGTCCAATTCAATTCCCGCCCTGAGTCTTTTGCCCAGCCCGCGC
Organism: Mycobacterium sp. E1386; assembly: GCF_001672745.1. Classification (NCBI taxonomy): domain Bacteria; kingdom Bacillati; phylum Actinomycetota; class Actinomycetes; order Mycobacteriales; family Mycobacteriaceae; genus Mycobacterium; species Mycobacterium sp. E1386. The sequence continues at coordinate 16,824 of NZ_LZKH01000200.1, read as the reverse complement.
GGCACCGTGCCCGTCACCGTCGCCAGGTATGTCTTGGGCACCTCATGGGAGGGATGCATCAACCGGTGCGCCAGCTCGCCGTCGTTGGTCAGCAGGATCAGGCCCTCGGTGTCGGCGTCCAACCGCCCGACGTGAAAGAGGTTCTTATTGCCGCGCACCCGGCGTTCCACCAGGTCGCCGATGCACGGCCTGCCGCGATCGTCCGACATGGTCGAGTGCATGCCCCGCGGCTTGTTCAGCGCCAGATACACCAGCGACTCGTCGAGGACCACCCTGGCGCCGTCGACCTTGATCACCGAGGCGTCGGGGTCCACCCGGGTGCCCAACTCGGTCACCACCTGCCCATCGACCTCGACGCGGCCGTCGATGATCAACTTCTCGGCGGCCCGGCGCGACGCAATTCCGGCTTGGGACAACACCTTCTGCAGGCGGATCCCCTCAGTCTCGACCATCAATCCTGGTCCACGTCGAACGTCAACGCCTGCTCGGGCGCCTGACCGCCCGACAGCTTGATGAAACGCGGCTCGCTATCCAGGGATTCGCTCAGGTCCTCGATCGTGTCGACGTCGGGCAGCAGCGGGGCGATGTCGGGAAGGTCGGCGAGCGAGGACAACCCCAACCGCTCCAGGAACAGGTCGGTGGTCGCGAACGTCACCGCGCCGGTGTCGTCGTCGACGCCGGCCTCGGTGATCAGGCCGCGCGCCAACAGCGTGCGCATGACGGCGTCCACGTTGACGCCGCGGACCGCGCTGACGCGCGCCCGGGTCACCGGCTGGCGGTAGGCCACCACGGCCAGGGTTTCCAGCGCGGCCCGGGTCAGCTTGGACCGCGCGCCGTCCAGCAGCAGCTTCTCCACGTACGGCGCAAACCTGGAGCGGGTGTACATCCGCCAGCCCTCGCTGGTTTGACGCAGGTCGATGCCGCTGCCGCGTTCGGTGAGTTCGTCGGCCATCTGCTGCAGCCGGGCGGCGACCCGGTAGACGGGTTGCTGCGTGGCCGAGCCCAGCGCCTCGGCGGTGACCGGCGTGTCGACCACCAGCAGCAGCGCCTCCAGCACGGAGCCGAGTTCCTCGGCGTCCATGGGCGTCGCCTCGGCGATCTCCGGGATACCCGCGTCGAGATCGACGTCGGGCTCGTACTCAGTCATCTATTCGTCCCGCACTTCTACCAAGGCTTCGCTGGCCGGACGTTCCCCGGTCCAAGAAATCTGGAGCACGCCAAGGGGCTCCGACTGGTCGAATGCTACCGCCCGGCTCCGATACAGCTCGAGCAGCGCCAGGAAGCGCCCGACGACCTCCATCGGCGCCTCGCAGTCGGCGACCAGCTCGGAAAACGTCGCCCAGTGCCCGCTGCCGCGGGATTCCAGGATCGCCAGCAACTTCTTGGCCTGCTCGGGCACCGAGACGGCCACCTCGTGCAGGTGCCCGATGGCCACCGAGGGCACGGGACGCGGGCTGAACGCGATCGCGGCGATCTGGGCGAAGCGTTCGGCGTCGACGCCGAGCATCACCTCCGGCAACAGCTCGGTGAACCGGTCCTCCAGCGCCACGGCGCGCGGGTAACTGCGCAGCGCCGTGGCCTCCAGCTCGGCGAACATCTCCGCGACGTGCTTGAACGCGCGGTACTGCAGCAGCCGGGCGAACAGCAGGTCGCGCACCTCCAGCAGCGCCAGGTCCTCCTCGTCGTCGATCTGCCCGGCCGGCAGCAGCCGGGCGGCCTTGAGGTCGAGCAGGGTCGCGGCGACCACCAGGAACGCGGTCGTCTCCTCCAGGTCCAGCTGGGAGCCGATCTCGCGGGTGTAGGCGATGAAGTCGTCGGTGACCTGGTGCAGCGCCACCTCGGTGACGTCGAGGCGGTGGGCGAAGATCAGCTGCAGCAGCAGATCGAACGGCCCCTCGAAGTTGGTCAGGCGGACTTGAAAGCCGTTCTTGGGTGGCGCCTCACCATTTGCGCTGGCCGTCACGCGCCGAATCGGTCGATGAACTCGCGGGCCAGGGCGCGGTAGGCCACGGCGCCCGTCGAGCGCGGGGCCCAGGTGGTGATGGGTTCGCCGGCCACGCTGGTCTCGGGGAATCGGACGGTTCGGGTGATGACGGTGTCGAACACCAGGTCGCCGAACCGCTCCACCACGCGGGCCATCACCTCGCGCGAGTTGACGGTGCGTGGGTCGTAGCGGGTCAGCAGGATTCCGCTGATCTCCAGCTTCGGGTTGAGGCGGTCGCGTACCTTGTCGACGGTGTCGGTCAGCAGCGCCAGGCCGCGCAGCGAGAAGAACTCGCACTCGGTGGGTATCACAACGCCGTCCGAGCAGGCCAGACCGTTCACGGTGAGCAAGCCGAGCGACGGCTGGCAATCGATCAGGACGTAGTCGTAGCGGTCCAGCACCGGATGCAACGCCCGGCCCAGTGTCTGCTCGCGGCCCACCTCGTTGACCAGCTGGATCTCGGCGGCGGACAGGTCGATGTTGCTGGGCACCAGGTCCAGGTATTTGATCCGGGTCTGCATCAGCACGTCGTCGATCGAGACGCGCGGCTCGACCAGCACGTTGTGGATGGTCTTCTCCAGCTCGTAGTGCGGCACACCGAGCCCGGCGGACAGCGCGCCCTGCGGGTCCATGTCCACCAGCAGCACCCGCCGGCCGTATTCGGCGAGCGCGGCGCCCAGGTTGATCGTCGACGTGGTTTTCCCGACGCCGCCCTTCTGGTTGCACATCGCGACGACCTGGGCCGGGCCGTGCGAGGTGCGCGGCTGCGGTTCCGGGATCGCCCGCGGCGGCCGCCCGGTCAGACCGAGCTCGACGCCGCTGTCCGGCTGCTCAGTCATGGCGGGGGTGTTCGGGAGGTGAACATCGACCGAAAGTCTAACGGGTTCAAGCGCCGAAGCCGGGCGACCCGCAGGGCGTTTCACCTGCGAATCTCACCGAATTTGCGCTGGTAGCGCGCCTGGCGGCGGTAATTGTTAACAGCAGTCACACCAGCACCACTGGGGCGGTGGTGGGCGGGTTTCCAACTTGATATCGCGGGCGATATCGCGGCGGTGGGCGTCGCGCCGAGATTGCCGTGCGGGCTGTGATTCCGGTGCCGCGACGACCTTGGCGGCAATCTGGGCGCCCGCTGCCCGGCGCCCGCCCGCACTACTGTGGCGTCATGGACCTGAAGCGACGAATTCCCCTGCTGCGATGGTCGGTCTGGCGGATGGCGACGGGCGCGCGCAACATCACCACGACGGGTCAGATCGGCGACGGGCGCGAAGCCGCCGCGGTGGACTACGTCCTGCGCAACGCCAAGGCCGGCGACATCGACGACGTGCTGGCCACCATCGACAGGTTCGCCTACGAGAAGTCGATGCTGATCAACGTCGGCGACGAGAAGGGCCAGCTCCTCGACGCCGCGGTGCGCCGCGCCGACCCGGCGGTGGCGCTGGAGTTGGGCACCTACGTCGGATACGGCGCGCTGCGCATCGCCCGCGCCGCCCCGAACGCGACGGTGTACTCCGTCGAACTCGCCGAGGCCAACGCCGCCAACGCCCGGCGCATCTGGGCCCACGCCGGCGTCGCCGACCGGGTGACGTGTGTCGTCGGCACCATCGGTGACGGCGGGCGCACCCTGGACGCACTCGCCAACGAGCACGGGTTCGCATCGAGCGCCCTCGGCTTCGCGTTCCTCGACCACGACAAGGACGCCTACCTGGACGACCTGCACAGCATCATGGGGCGGGGCTGGCTGCGGCCGGGCGCGATCGTGGTCGCCGACAACGTCCGGGTGCCGGGCGCGCCGAAGTACCGCGAGTACATGCGCCGGCAGCAGGGCAAGCAATGGAACACCGTCGAGCACAAGACGCACCTGGAATACCAGTCGCTGGTGTCCGACCTGGTGCTGGAGTCCGAGTACCTGGGTTAGGTCGGCGCTCAGCTTTCGGCCGCGTGCGCCAATTCCGCTGTGGCCGAACGCAATTGATCGGCGGAGTCCAGCCGCACCGGAAAGCCAACCCTGGTGTAGGCCACCCCGCGGGGAGTGTGCACCCGCAGGTCCAAGCCGTAGCGGTCGACGCCGGTGCAGACCGCGCTGTCGGTGTCGGGATAGCCGCCGAACGCCCGGGCCATCGCCGCGAGGGCGCCGGCGTGGTCGGCGTTGAGATGGGCGATGGCCCGGACCGCAGCGGGCGCAACCGGATCCGGCGAAGCGGCGGCGTACTGTTCGCCGCCGGCCGAGTCCATTCGGCCATACCCGCCTACCCAACGCACCCGCTGAACTTTGAGCACCCACAACGTGAAGTCGCTGAAGTCGAGGTAGTAACGCGCAGCCGGTACCGCACTCAGGTAAGCCGCCCGAGCGGCGTCCCGTTCGGTGTCCGGCTGGGCGACCACGCCTGCCAACGTGATTCGATGGCCGGCGAGTGGATCGGGGTCGCTGATCGCCCCCACGATCGACAGGCTGGCTCTCGGTTGGGCAGCCAGATTGCGGCCGTGCTCGGCCAAATTCGACACGCAGAGCACGGGCATCCCACCGAGCAGTCCATAGGCCACCAATGACGCCCACGGGTCGCCTTCGGCGGTCAACGTGGCGAGTGTGGCGGCATTGGTAGCGGCGGCGATCGTGCGGGCCTCCTCCGCCGCGGACGGACGAGCGGAGTTGGTCGGGGGCCGCAACGGCTGAGGCATCGAAGGCGCGCCGCCGGGGTCGCCATGATCGCGAATCGCCACGAATACGAGGTTACCGCAGCAACATTGGCGATCCCGATTACTGTGCGCGCGGATGCGCTTCCGCCCACACCTCGCGCAGCGCGTGCACGGTGACCATCGTGTAGATCTGCGTCGTCGTCACCGAGGCGTGTCCCAGCAACTCCTGCACCACGCGCACGTCGGCGCCACCCTCGAGCAGGTGGGTAGCGAACGAGTGCCGCAGCATGTGCGGCGATACGCCCGACGTGATCCCGGCGCGCTCCGCGGCGTCCTGCAGGACCTGCCACGCGCTCTGCCGCGACAGCCGGCCGCCGCGCACATTGAGGAAGATGGCCGGTATTCCGCGGCCGCGGCGGGCCAGGTCCGGTCGGCCACGCACCAGATAAGCGTCCAGCGCGTGCACGGCGGGCCGCCCGATCGGCACCAGCCGCTGCTTGCCGCCCTTGCCGCGCAGCAGCACCGACCTGGCCCGGGTATCGACGTCGTCGACGTCGAGTCCGACGGCCTCGGAGATGCGCGCCCCGGTCGAGTAGAGAAGCTCCAGCAGCGTCCGGTTGCGTAGCGTGAGCGGGCCGTCGGACGCGCTGTCGCCGCCCGCGCCGTCCAGCAGCGCCAGGACCTGGTCGATGGTCAGACTCTTGGGGAGCCGACGGCCCGGGGTGGGCGGGCGGACCGCGCGCGCCACGTCCAGCTCGGCGAGGCCTTCGGCCGCGGCGAATCGGTGTAAGCCGCGCACCGCGATCAGGGCCCGCGCCGCCGACACCGCGGACAGCGCCGGGCTTCCCGAGTCGGGGTCGCCGCGACGCAACGCCACCAGAAATTCGCTCACGTCGTCCTCGCCCACCTTGGCGATATCGTGAATCCCGCGGTCCGACAGGTGCTTGGCGTAGCGGCGCAGGTCGCGCCGATAGGAGCTGAGGGTGTTCGCCGCGACGCCCCGTTCGATCGTGAGGTGGTCGAGGTAGCCCTGCACTTGGGTGTCCAGGGCCACCGTTGTCATTGGGTGGCCTTCCGCGCGACGAACGCCGTCGGCTTGTCGGCCCACGGGCTGTCCACCGGCCGCGGCTCGGCGACGCCCTCGGTTACCACGTGAGCGGCCAGAATTCCGGCAATCGCAATGGAATTCACGATCTCACCGCTGAACACCTGGCGGACCGCCTCGGCGACGGGAACCCAGCGCATGGTCATGTCGGCTTCCTCGTGATGTGCCTCCGGGCGCTGTACTTCGGTCAGCTCGGTCGCCAGATACACGCGCACCGATTCGTCGCTGAAGCCCGGCGCGGAATTCAGGTCGACCAGCACCTGCCACGTGCCGGCCCGCAGGCCGACCTCCTCCTGGAGTTCACGGGCCGCCGTCTGCTGCGGCGGCTCCCCCACCACATCCAGCAACCCGGCCGGCAGCTCCCACAATCGCCGGCCGAACGCGTGGCGGTATTGGTAGACCATCGCGATCTCGTCGTCTTCGCTCAACGCCACAATGGCGACGGCCCCGTAATGCTCGACAACTTCGCGAATCGCGGTGGTACCGCCCGGCATTCTGACCTGGTCACTGCGCAGCGCGAAAATCTTTCCCGTGTACAGCGTTTCGGATGACGCCGTCTCGAAATCGTGTTCAGCCACGGGCAGCGGGTTCAGGTAACGACTGGCTGACGCCATCCCGCTGCTGGTTGCCGTTGGAGCCGTGCTCGGGAATCTCCACCGGCAGCAGCTCGCCTGACTGGTAGTCGAGGGCCGCCCCGACGAACGCGACGAACAACGGGTGCGGCCGGGTGGGCCGGCTCTTCAGCTCCGGGTGGGCCTGGGTACCGACGATGAACGGATGCACCTCCGGCGGGTATTCGACGAACTCCACCAGGTGCCCGTCGGGCGAGGTTCCGGAGAACCGCAGGCCGCTCTCGGCGATCTTGTCGCGGTAGGAGTTGTTGACCTCGTAGCGGTGCCGGTGCCGCTCCGAGACCTGCGTGGTGTCGTACGCCCGCGCGACGATCGAATCCGGCTGCAGCACGGCGGGATAGGCACCCAGCCGCATGGTGCCACCCAGGTCCGCCTGGCCCGCCACGATGTCGACCTGGTCGGCCATCGTGGAGATGACCGGATCCGGTGTCTCGGGGTCGAATTCGGCCGAGTTGGCCCGGTCGAGCCCCGCCGAGCGCGCGGCCTCGATCACGATGCACTGCAGGCCGAGGCACAGGCCCAGCACCGGCAGCCCGCGCGAGCGCGCGTAGCGGATGGCGCCGATCTTGCCCTCGATCCCGCGGATGCCGAAGCCGCCGGGGATCAGCACGCCGTGCACGTCACCCAGGGCCGCCGTCGCGCCCGCCGCGGTCTCGCAGTCGTCGGAGGCCACCCATTGCATCTCCACCTTGGCGTGGTGCTTGAAACCACCGGCGCGCAACGCCTCGGTGACCGACAGGTAGGCGTCGGAGAGTTCAACGTACTTGCCCACCAAGGCAATCCGTACGGTTTCGTGCGGCTCGTGCACCCGGCGCAGCAGGTCGTCCCACTCGGTCCAGTCGACGTCGCGGAACGGCAGGTTGAGCCGGCGCACCACGTACGCGTCGAGTTCCTCGCGGTGCAGCCGCTTCGGGATGTCATAGATCGACGGCGCGTCCGGGGTGGAGATGACGCCGTCGATGTCGACGTCACACATCAGCGCGATCTTGTTCTTCAGCGCTTCGGGCACGTCCCGGTCGCAGCGCAGGATCAGCGCGTCCGGCGTGATACCGATGCTGCGCAGCGCCGCCACGGAGTGCTGGGTGGGCTTGGTCTTGAGTTCGCCCGACGGAGCCAGGTACGGCACCAGCGAGACGTGCAGGAAGAAGACGTTCTCCCGGCCCAGGTCGTGGCGGACCTGGCGCGCCGCCTCCAGGAACGGCTGCGACTCGATATCGCCGACGGTGCCGCCGATCTCGGTGATGACCACGTCCGGGCGGTTGCCCTGGGCGTCCGGCTGGGCCATCGCCAGGATCCGGCTCTTGATCTCGTCGGTGATGTGCGGGATCACCTGCACGGTGTCACCGAGGTATTCGCCGCGGCGCTCCTTGGCGATGACCGTCGAATACACTTGGCCCGTCGTGACATTCGCCGAGCCGGACAGGTCGCGATCCAGGAACCGCTCGTAGTGGCCGACATCGAGGTCGGTCTCGGCGCCGTCCTCGGTGACGAACACCTCGCCGTGCTGGAACGGGTTCATGGTGCCCGGGTCGACGTTGAGGTACGGATCGAGCTTTTGCATCGTCACGTACAACCCGCGGGCCGTCAGTAGCTGACCGAGGCTGCTAGCGGTAAGACCCTTGCCCAGAGAGGACGCGACGCCCCCGCTGACGAAGAGGTGCTTGGTGGCGGTTTGCGGGTGCTTTCGCACAGGCGGCCTCCGTGAAGACGGGCAGGGCGTCGAATGTTCTAGCGAATAACTAGTTGGGCCTGCCGACCCACGGAAACCCACCCTAACATCCACGACCGAAGTGTCGCGGCGAACACGCCCGCTACTGAGGCACCGTGATCGATGTCGCGCCGTGACCGGTGCCGTACTGACCGGCGTGGCCGCCGTTCATCAGGTCGTGCAGGCCCAGCACCGCGGTGATGCGGCCGGGCGCGGTGTCGACGTCGTCGACGGTGCTGACCGCCGAGTTCATTCCGGCGTCGGCGCGCGTCACGGCGACCGCGGCGCCGCCGGTCGCCGAACCGTCCCGCCCGGCCAGCAGGGTGCCCGAGCCGTGCGGCGCCAGCGCGGCGGCGAACCGGGCGACGCTGACGCCCTGATTGCCGGCGTCCTGGGGAAGCGCGCCACCGGTGACGACCAGCGCGGCATTTGCCGCGCCCAGGTGATCGCTCGGCTGATAGGTGATGAAACCCGTGTCGCGCAGCGCCGCCAGCACGGTGTCGCGCTGCGGCTCGTCGACCGGCGGGATCGCCGGGTTGGCGTTGATCAGCAGCGCGATGCCCATCAGGTCGCCGGCCTGCGAGCCCTGGTCGACGAGCTTGGTGCTCAATTGCTGACCGGCGGGCAGAATCGACGAGTTCACCACGGTCTGCAGCTTCTCCGCGGAATTGGCCTCGACGAATTCGCTCGTCAACGACACGGTTCCGGTCACCGCGCCGCCGGCCTGGCCGATGAACTTCGACACCGCGGCCACGTCGTCGTCTTTGGCGTCCGGGGTACGGAACACCACGACCGACTTGCCTCCGAGCGCGTCGTGCACGATCCGGCCGACCAGTTGGGTGTCGAAATTGTTTGCCGCGCTGAGCTTTTCATTCAGCACGTTCTTCTGGTCGTTGAGCCCGTTGATCTGCGTGTGCAGGTCTCGCTTCTCGTCACGCAGGCTGGACAGCAGGGTGTCGGACAGGAAACCGGATCCGAGCACGACTCCCACGGCCAACGCCAGAAACACGGCGGCCAGCGATAATGCGTGTTGGCGTAGCGAGATCATCTTCGGCCCCTAGCTCACCAAGTGCTGAACCCAGAGCGAGAAGTGGTTCCAGTAGTCGGTGACCCAGTGCAGCACCAGGCCGTCGGTGCGGGACACCCACAGGGCGACGATGACGGCGATCAGCATCGTCAGCGCCAGCAGCGCGATGGCGCCCGCCGAGATGTGGTTGCGGTACAGCGTGGCCACGGCCTTGGCGTCCACCACCTTCTCCCCCACCCGAAGCCTGGTCAGGAACGTCGAGGGGTTGCTGTGCGCACGCGTCCGGTCGAAGAACGTCTCGATGTTGGCGGTGTGGCCGGCGGTCACGAGCAGCGCGGCGCCGTGGTGATCGGCCAGCAGCAGGGCCAGGTCGATCGCCGAGCCCGCGGCCGGGAATGTCATCGCCCCGACACCGAGGTCCTGGATGCGCTCCAGACCGGGCGCGTGGCCGTCGGCGTCGGCGGGCAGGACGACCTGGGCGCCGCACTTGAGGGCGTCGGCACTGATCTGGTCGGGGTCGCCGACGATGACCTGGGGGCGATAGCCCGCCTTGCGCAACACATCCGCGCCGCTGCCCACGCCGAAGAGCACCGGCTGATACTCCTTGATGAACGGCTTGAGGGACTTCAGGTCCTCCTCGGCACTGGGCTCGTCGGCGACGATCACCACGTGCCGGCGGCGCAGGTCGACGTCGATGTCGGGAATGCCGATGCCGTCGATCAACAGCGGGCTTTCGCTCTTGATGAACTCGATCGTGTTGCCGGCGAAGGCCTCCAGGTGGGCGGACAGGCCGCTCTTGGCCTCCCGCATCAGGTCGGCGATGTCGTGATCGGTGCGCTCGGTGCCGCGGACCAGCCTGCGGTCGCCGGAGTACACCCCGCCCTCGTGCAGCCGGATCTTGGCGCCGTCCTTCACCTTCTTGAAGATGTCCGGCCCGGTCTCGTCGATCAGGGTGACCCCGTTGTTGACCAGCACCTCCGGGCCCATGTTGGGGTAGCGGCCCGAGACCGACGGCGAGGCGTTGACGACCGCGGCGATATCGGCCTCCACCAGGGCGTCCGCCGTGATGCGGTCCAAATCCAGGACGTCGAGCACCACGATGTCGCCGGGGCACACCCTGCGCAGCAATCGGTCGATGTTCCGGTCCACCCGGGCGGTGCCGACAAGCCCCGGCCGGGCGGTGTTACGGGTTAGCAGGCCTGACATCTTCATGGGGGCGATTCTGTCGGTGATGCAAGGAGGACGCGTGGAGGCGCGCCGTAACACCAGCCTCAGAAGTTATCTAGAGTCCCATTAGTCACATCTGTATTAAGGGTTCCCGACGGTTAGATCTCATCCTTCTGCGCCGCGTCGAGCAGTTCGCGGGCGTGCGCACGGCCGCTGTCGGATTCGCCCAGCCCGGCCATCATCCGCGCCAATTCGGCGACGCGCTCGTCCCCGGCGACCCGCCGCACCACGCTGGTCCCCTTGGGCCCGGCGTTGTGCACCACCAGGTGCACGTCGGCGTAGGCCGCGACCTGCGGCAGGTGCGTGACCACGATGACCTGGTGGGTGCGCGCCAGCCGCGCCAACCGCCGCCCGATCTGCACCGCGGCCCGGCCGCCGACGCCGGCGTCGACCTCGTCGAACACCATGGTGGTGCCCGCGGCGGAGGCGGCCAGCACCACTTCCAGCGCCAGCATCACCCGGGACAGTTCGCCGCCGGACGCGCTCTTGGCCAGCGGCAGCTGGTCCATCCCGCGGTGCGCCGCGAATCCGAACTCCACCTCATCGACACCGTCGGCACCGGCGCGGGCCAGCTCGCCCGACGGCAGCACGAGCGCGGCCGGGTCGTCCTTGTCGGCGGCCGCGTCGTTGCTGACGTCGATGGTGAACTGCGCGTCGGCCATCGCCAGCCCGGACAGCTCGGCGGTGATCTCCTTGGCGAGCCGCTTGGCGGCCTTGCGCCGGATGCCGCTGAGATCGACTGCGGCTTGGGCCAACTCACGCGCGAGCTCGTCGACGCGGGCGGCCAGCGCCGTCAGGCCTTCCTCGGAGACGTCCAGCTGGGCCAGCCGTTGCCGCGACTCCTCGGCCCAGCGGAGCACCCCGTCGACATCCGCGGCGTACTTGCGGGTCAGCGTGCGCAGTTCGGCCTGCCGGGCCAGCTTGGCTTCCAGCGCGCTGGCGTCGACCGGCAGCTCGTCCAGGAAGCCACTGAGTTCGCCGGCCACATCGGTGACCAACGTGAGCGCCTCACCGACCTGCCCGGCCAGCGGCCGGAGCTTCGCGTCGTCGGTCGATTCCAGGGCGGCACGGGCCCGCCCCAGGCTGTCGGCGGCGCTATTTCCGGAGGCGTCCGCGTCGTCGGGCGCCCCGGAGAGCGCCGCGTGCGCGGTGATCGCGGCCTCGCGCAGCGTGTCCAGTTCGGAGAGCCGCACGATGTCGGCGACCAGCGCATCGTCCTCGCCCGGTTGCGGGTCGACCGTGTCAATTTCGTTGAGCGCGAAGGTGAGTCGGTCGGATTCGAGGGCGAGCTCGCGCATGCGGTTCCGGCGGTCGACGAGGTCATGCCGCGCGGCGAGCCAGGCGTCGCGCAGTTTGCGATAGCGCTCGAGCGCGGGGCCGGCCTTCGCGAACCGGTCCAGCGCGCCGCGTTGCTCCTCGGGCCGCATCAGCCGCAGCTGGTCGTTCTGCCCGTGCAGGGTGAGCAGCTCCGCGGTGAAGTCGCCCAGGGACTTGGCGGGCACGCTGCGACCCCCGAGATAGGCCCGCGACGGCCCGTCGCGGCTGACCGAGCGCAGCGCGATCACGCTGCCGTCCTCGTCGCGCTCCGCTCCCGACGCGTCCAGCATCTCGTCCAGCAGCGCGACCGCGGCGTCCTCGAGATCCGTTGTGACGAAACGGCCCTCGACGACGGCGCGGTCGGCGCCCGATCGCACCCGGGTCGCATCGGCGCGGGCGCCCCCGAGCAGGTGCAGCCCGGTCACCACCATGGTCTTGCCGGTGCCGGTCTCGCCGGTCAGCACGGTCAGGCCGCGATCGAACTCCCCGACCGCCGCGCTGATGGCCCCCAGCGACTCGATGCGGATTTCGGTCAGCATCTAGTTTCCACGCCACCCGGTGACCGGCAAGCGGAACTTTCGCACCAAACGGTCGGTGAACGGCGCGCTGTCCAACCGCGCCCATTTCACCGGTGTGTCGCAACGCCTTACCTCGATCCGGCTGCCGGCCGGGATCAGCATCTCGCGGCGGCCGTCGCAGAACACCAGGGCGTCGTGACCGTCCGCCTCGATCTCGATCGCGATGGTCGCATTGGGGCTGGTGACCATCGGCCGGCCGAACAGCGCATGAGCGTTGTTGGGCACCACCAGGATTGCCTCGAGGTCCGGCCATAACACCGGGCCGCCCGCGGAGAACGCGTAGGCGGTCGACCCGGTGGGCGTCGACACCAGCACGCCGTCGCACCCGAACGCCGACACCGGCCGCCCGTCGATCTCGACGACAACCCCCAGTACGCCCAGTCGCGGACCCTTCTCCAGGCTGACCTCGTTGAGCGCCCATCCGTGCTCGATTTCGCGACCGCCCGCGCGCACGACCACGTCCAGCGTCAGACGGTCTTCCACCCGATAGTCCTTGGCGACAACGTGATCCAGCACCCTGTCGATGGCCTCCGCCTCGGCCTCGGCCAAGAAACCGATTCGCCCCAGGTTGACGCCCAGCACGGGGATCCCGGCATTGCGGGCCAGTTCGGCCGCACGCAGGAACGTGCCGTCCCCACCGAGCACCAGCACCAGTTCGCAGCCTTCGGCGGCCTGCGGGTCCGCGTCGACCACCTGGATTTCCACGCCCATCGCCCGGATGTCGTCGGGGGCCACCTGCAGCGACCCGCGGTCGACCGCCTCGGCGGATAGGACACGGAGCCCGATATCGTTGTCCCCCAACACTTTCTGTACGCGCGCCGCCGTGTCGGTGGCCTCTTCGCGACCGGTGTGGACCACCAGCAGCACGGTGCGATGCTCGCTCATTGCGGCCCCTCGTCTACGGCGCGCCGCACCGCTGCCACCAGCTCGTCGTCCGCCAATCCGGTCTGGCCGCGCAGCCACAGGAAGTATTCGACATTGCCCGACGGGCCGGGCAGCGGGCTTGCGGTGACCCCGACGGTGTGCCAGCCCAGCTCGCCGGCGCGCCGTGCCACCGCGAGCACGGCGTCGGCACGTAGGGCCGGGTCGTGCACCACTCCGCCGGCGCCCACCTGGCCCCGGCCCACCTCAAACTGCGGCTTCACCATGGGAACGATATCCGCAGTGGGGGAAGCACATCCAGCCAGCGCGGGCAGCACGGTGGCGAGCGAAATGAACGACAGGTCGGCCACGATGAGGTCGACCGGCCCGCCGATCGCCTCGATGGACAGGTCGCGGGCGTTGGTTCGCTCGACGACGACCACCCGCGGGTCGCAGCGCAGCGACCACGCCAGCTGCCCGTATCCGACATCCACAGCGACCACCTCGGCGGCCCCGCGATCCAGCAGAACCTCGGTGAACCCACCCGTCGATGCCCCCGCGTCCAGGCAGCGGCGACCCGCCACCGGAATTCCAAAGGTGTCCAGGGCGCCGATCAGCTTGTGCGCACCGCGGGAGACCCAGCCCCGTTCGCCGTCGTCGGCGACGGTCAGGGCCGCGGTGACGGCGACGGCCGTGCCCGGCTTGCGGGCCGGCAGGCCGTCGATGCTGACCCGTCCGGCGCCGATCAACTCGGCCGCCTGCTGGCGCGATCGCGCGAGTCCGCGCCGAACCAGCTCGGCGTCGACGCGGGCGCGGCGAGACATGCGCGCACTCAGCCCTTCTCCGCCGACTCCAGCGCGGCAAGCAGCACGTCGTGCGCCTCGGAAAGGCGGCGGGCTATGTCTTCGAGCTCCGTGAGCGACGGGTTCCCGGGGCTTTCCGGAGCCCCGGGCTCGGGCAGCCGGGCCAGCAGGGCGTCGATTTCGGCACGAATTTGTTCGGGATCGGTAGTCATTGCGCTCTTACGCTAGTCATCCGTCAGTCGCTGCGCACCAAAGACCAGCGTTGCAACGCGGCACGGGCCCGGTCGTCGGCCGCCTCGATGCTGATGGGCCGCCCGTCCGAGCGCGCACCCCAGACCGCGCTGGCGACCGCCCGGACGATCGAGAGCCCGTCGCCGTCGTCGGGGCCGTCGCCGCGGACGACGACCGCCCGCTCGTCGACGTCGACACGCCAGCCCGGCTGCGGCCCGACCGCGAGCTGGTCGCCGTCGGAGTGCAGGGCGCGCAAGTCGTGGCCGATGTAGGTGGGCCGGTGCGCGGGGTCGGCGTACACGGCGTCCCGGGCCGAGCTGACGCCGGTGAGCACCATCAGGCTGGGCAGGTCGGCCGCGTTGGCGCCCTCGATGTCGGTGTCGAGTCGGTCGCCGACCACCAGGGGCGCGCGGAAATCGCCGCGCGCCGCCGCGTCGGTCAGCAGCCCGGGCGCCGGCTTGCCCGCGACCTGGGGCTCGGCGCCGGTGGCCGCGCGCAGCGCGGCGACGAAGGAGCCGTTCCCGGGTAGCAGGCCCCGCTCGGTGGGCAGCGTCGGATCGATGTTGGCCGCCACCCACAACGCGCCGGACCGAATGGCGAGCGCGGCCTCGGCGAGGTCCGGCCAGCCGATGGTCATCGACAGGCCCTGGACGACCGCGACCGGCTCGTCGTCATACCTGCGCACCGGCCGCAGCCCGACCGTCTTGACCTCGTCGGCCAGCGCGTCGGTGCCCACGATCAGCACCGGTGACCCCGCCGGCAACTGGTCGGCCAGCAGCCGGGCCGCGCTCTGCGCGCTGGTGGCGACGTCGTCGGCGGTGGCGGTGAAGCCGAGTTCGGTCAGGTGCGCCGCGACCTCGGCGGCGCTGCGCGACGCGTTGTTGGTGACGAAGAACGCGCGGCTGCTCACCTCGGCCAGCGCCTGCACCGCACCTTCGGTGGGTTTGCGGCCGCGAAACAACGTCCCATCCAGGTCGAGCAGCAGGCAATCGTATTGGCTTGCAACGCTGGTCATCTCAGCCCAGCTCGCTTACCCGGTCTTCGGCGTCGGTGACGCCTTCGACGTCGGCGGCCGCCGAGCGCAGGAACCATTGCAGCGCTTCGTCATTGCGCCCAAGCGCCAGCAGGGTGTCCGCGTAGGCGTAGAACAACCGCGCCGCCGTCGAGCCCCGGCGGCCGGGATCCAGTTGCGGTGTGGACAAGACGGTCAGCGCTTGCTCCAGCTGGCCGAGGTCCGCACGCGCGCCGGCGGCGACGATGCGCAGCTCGTCGGCGTCGTCGCCCTGGAGCTGGGCCGCCTCTGGTCCGCGGGCGAGTTCGATCGCCCGTTCCGGGCGGCCAAGTCCGCGTTCGCAATCCGCGATCAGGGCGAGCAGGTTGGACTTGCTGCCCATCCTGCGGGCCGCGCGCAATTCGGCCAGCGCCTGGGCCCAGTCGCCGCAGTGATAGGCGGCGATGCCGACCGCCTCCCGAATCGCGGCGATCCTGCTGGACCGGGCGCGCGCCGCGCGGGCGTGACTGAGCGCGGCCTCTGGGTCCTCATCGAGCAACTCACCCGCGGCGACCAGGTGGCGTGCCACCGCGTCGGCCGTGGCCCGGTCCAAGGTGCTGAGCTCGCCCCGGATTTCGGGCGCCAACTGCCGGGCCTCCACGCCCGGCGGTATCGGCGGCCCGGGCTCCGGCGCGCGGTGGCCGTCGGGCTGCTGCGGCTGAGCCGGTCGCGCGCGGCCGGGCCCCGACCAGCCGCCGGATGTGCGCGGGCGCCGTTCACCGCGCTGCCTGTCGTCGACCACGCAGCCGAGGATACGGGGGCCCCGCGAGCTAGTACGCCGTGAGCCGGTTCTGCAGCAGCGGCGCGATCACCGCCGGGCAGTAGTTCGCGACGGCGACGATGGTGAACAGGCCGGCCGACTCGTAACCCAGGCCACTGCGTTCCGACATTTCGGCGGCGACCGAGTCGAAGGACTGGCCCGGCGTCACGATCATCGGGCAGACCGACTGGCCCAGCGCCAGGGCCCCGGCCGGGTGCGGGTAGGTGATGCCGGCGTTACTCAGGGCCATCAGGAACGCGTTGCCCCGCATGTCGGCGCTGACGGGCGCGGCCAGCGGGGCGGCCAGCCCCGCCACGCAGGCGGTCAGGATCAGCACGCGCAGCAGGGACCGTTGCACACGCCGGGAAGCCGTCATCGTGACCACCCTGGCCTGTGCGGGTCACAACCGCAACACGGTGCGGTAAAGGTTTGCGCAGCAACGCGTTTTGCGGGTGCGGTTTTCAGACCTTTTCGATCCCGGCGACGGTGCGCTTGCCGCGGCGCAGCACCAGCCACCGGCCGTGCAAAAAGTCCGAGGGCTGCGGCGTCCACTCCTCGCTGTCGATCCGGATGTTGTTGACCGACACCCCGCCCTCGCCGATGGTGCGCCGCGCCGCCTTCCTGCTCTCGGACAGACCGCTGGCCACCAGCAGGTCGACGATCCCGTCGGGGCCACCGGGTTTGAGCTCGGCGACCGAGGCCTCGCGCAGCGCCGCCGACAGCGTCGCCTCGTCCGCGAACTGACCGTGCTGGTGCACGGCGAGGCGGCCACCGAGGCGGTCGAGCACGCCAGCCGGGCGCTGTTCGGGCAGGGCGAATTGGACCGCCTGGACGAGGCGACGCTGTCGGCGGCGCTGCGCGAGGCCTCGGTCGCCGAGCTCAAACCCGGTGGCCCCGACGGGATCG
>NZ_LZKH01000199.1:0-37423 GCF_001672745.1 Mycobacterium sp. E1386 | reverse complement strand
ATGGCGGCCGACAGGGCATCCGGGCCGCAGGAGCCGGCGTTCGTCGCTCCGCGCACGCCCACCGAACAGCTGCTGGCCGAAATCTGGTGCGACGTATTGGATCTCGAACGCATCGGCGTCAACGACGACTTCTTCGCCCTCGGTGGTGCGTCCACCCAGAGCCTGGAGGTGGCGGTGCGGGCGAACGCGGCGGGCCTGCCGCTGCGGCCCGAGTCGATGTTCGTCTACGGCACGATCGCCGAGCTCGCCGCCGAATACGGTCCGCTCGCCGGCGAGGGAACTCCTCAGCCCGAAGCCCCCGCCGAGGCGGTCGTCACGGCGCCGGCCCCGGAGCAACCGGTGCAGGCCGCGCCCGAAGAAAAGCGGAACACGGTCATCGAAAGCATCGGCGTATACCTTCCCTCGCGAACCGTGTCGACAAAGACGGTTATGGCCGAGTGCGCCAACGAGATTCGGATACCGCTGGAACGCCTGACCGGCATCAAGAACCGGCGGGTGGTCGGCGAGGACGAGTTCTCGATCGACCTCGCCAGAAAGGCCGCCGACGATTGCCTGTCCCGGTCCAGCTATCGGCCCGAGGAGATCGACCTGGTCATCGCCTGCAACATCTCCCGGCGCGACGGACTCGGGCACCGGTTCACCTTCGAGCCCAGCACCGCAACGCGGCTGCGCGACCAATGCGGCCTGGTCAACGCGCTGGCCTTCGACATCAGCAACGCGTGCGCCGGAATGTTCACCGGCATCAGCATCGCCGACGCCTTCCTGCAGACCGGACTGATCCGCAGCGCCCTGGTGGTCAGCGGCGAATACATCAGCCACCTGTGCGAGACCGCCCAACAGGAGATCGAGGGGCCGATGGATCCGCGCATCGCGTGCCTGACCCTCGGCGACGCCGGCGCGGCGGTGGTCCTCGAGCGCGGGCCGAACAACCAGGTCGGCTTCCACGACATCGACATGGCCACCCTCAGCCGCTACAGCAAGCTGTGCATCGCGAAGATGGCGGACGGCCCGCATGGCGGTGCCATCATGTTCACCGACTCCGTCACGCAGACCGCGATCGCGGTCAAGCACGCGGTGCCCTACGTCGCCGCGGTGATGCAACGACACGGCTGGCGGCCGGAGACCACCGACCACCTGGTGATGCACCAGACGTCCGAGGCGTCGCTCAACGACGCGGTCGTCGCCATCAACCAGCTGTTCGGGGACGGCGCCGCCCACCGTGGCAACACCGTCTACAACATCGCGGAGCGGGGAAACACCGCCACCACGACCCACATGGTCGCGCTGTACGACTACATCCTGAGCGATCGGATCAATTCCGGTGACAATGTGGTCTTTTCGATCACCGGCTCCGGGCAGACCGTCGGCGCGGCGCTGTATACCTTCGACGACCTGCCCGACCGCATGCGCCGGGGCGCCGCCGGCCGGCACACACAAGCCATGCCGACCGACGGCAACCACAGAGCGGTACCGGCGATGCCACGCGTGCGCATCGAGGGCATCGGTCTCGCCCCGGCCGAGCAACCGGCTTCCCCCAGCTCGATCCGGCTCGCGGTGCAGGCCGCGGAGGCGTGCCTCGACCGCAGCGGCATCGATCGGACCGCGCTGGGGCTGATCATCAATTCCGGCATCTACCGCGACGACTTCCTCAGCGAACCGGCGGTCGCCGCGCTCGTCGCCGGCGAACTCGACATCAACGGGGACGTGGACTCCCCGGACGGGCCCAAGACCTTTGCCTTAGACGTCCTCAACGGCGCGGTCGGCTTCCTCAACGCCTGCCAGGTCGCCGCGGGGATGATCGGGGCGGGCAAGGCGGAGCACGCGATGGTGGTGGCCTCGGAGATCGAGAACAATAGCCCCGACAGCGGCTACCCGCAACGTGGCATCAGCCAGACGGGCTCGGCGGTGCTGTTGCGCAGGAGCGACGGCCCGGAAGGCTTCGGCCGCTTCGTGTTTCAGCATCACCCGGAGTACGGCGGGGCCTTGGCCACCTACACCCAGCAGCGGGACGGGCGCGCGGGCCTGCAGGTGGAGCGGGATCCCAACCTCGCCGCGATCTACCTGAGTTGTATTCCCGACGCCGCCAAGGAACTTCTGGCCCTCGAGGGACTCAACCCCGGCGACATCGCGGCGGTGCTCCCGCCGTATCTGTCCAAGGAGGCGCTCGACGAACTGGCCGCCCAGCTCGGGATCCCGAGATCGAGGTTCGTCGACCTCGCCGCCGACAGCGACCCGTTCACCTCCTCCGTGCCGTTCGGGCTGGAGCAGGCCCGCACGCAGGGGCTGGCACGACCGGGCGACATCGCGTTGATAATCACCGCCGGCTCGGGTGTCGAGATCGGCTGCACCACTTACCGGTTCTGATCCCATGCGCGCATTCGTCACAGGAGGAACCGGGTTCGTGGGGTCGAACCTGGTGGCCGCCTTGGTCGAACGGGGGATCGCCGTCCGCGTGCTGCGGCGTTCGACCTCCTCGCTGGCGGCATTGGCCGGCGTGGACTGCGAGACGTGCGTCGGTGACGTGCTGGACGAGGTCGACGCCCTCGCCGCCGCGATGGCCGGCTGCGACTGGGTGTTCCACACGGCGGCGATCTCCGACTACTGGCGCTACCGCGGGCAAAATCGCCTCTACCGCACCAACATTGGTGGCACCCGCAACATGCTGGCCGCCGCCCTGCGGGCGGGTGTGCAACGGTTTGTCCTCACGAGCTCCCTCGCCGCGCTCGGCGTGCCGGAACCGGGGCACCTGCTCACCGAGTCCGACAGCTTCAACCTGCGTCCGCGCCAATTCCCATACGGCTACAGCAAGCACCTCGCCGAATCCGAGCTACGCCTCGCGGCTGCCGCGGGCCTTGCGGCCGTGGCGGTCAATCCGTCCGTCGTCATCGGGCCGGGCGACCTCAACCGCACGGAGAGCGCGATGTTCGTCCAGGCCGCGCGCGGAGGGCTGCGGGTCGCCACACCCGGTGGCACCAACTTTGTCGCGGTCGGTGACGTGGTGGCGGGCCACATCGCGGCTGCCGAGCGGGGAATCGCCGGCGAGCACTACATCCTCGCCGGCGAAAACCTCAGCTTCCCTGAGGCTTTCGCAACCGTCCGCGACATAGCCGGCCGGCCCGGGCCGGGGCACGTTCTTCCGCGGTGGACCATACCGGTGGCGGCGGCGGCCGTGGGAGCGGCCCGCTTCGTGGTGGGCCCTCGTCTGCCCATCGGCGGAAAACAGATGCGGTTGTCGTCTGCTTACATTTATGCCGACGGCAGCAAGGCCCGCACCGAGTTGGGCGTCCCCTATACGCCGTTCCGGGCGGCCGCCCAGAGTGCCTACGATTGGTACCTGGAAAACCACTATCTGCCCGAACAAGCCGCGGATACGCGGCCGCGCATACGGCGATGACACGCGCGGTCGACGCGATCCCCGGCTTCACCGGCCACATAGTCCACCCCGGCAGCGACGAGTACGACTCGGCGCGACAGCTTTTCAACGCCCTGATCGACAAGCGGCCCGCCGTCGCGCTGCGCTGCCGCTCCCGCGCGGACATCGTCGCCGCCGTCCGGTACGCCGTCGGCTCCGGAGCCGAGATCGCGGTGCGGTGCGGCGGGCACAGCGTCGCGGGACACTCCTCGACCGATGGCGGCATCCTCATCGACCTCTCCCTGATGCGCGGCGTCGTCGTCGACGCCGAGCACCGGATCGCGGTCGTGCAGCCCGGCGCGACCTGGCGCGACATCGACCGGGCCACCGCCCGCCACGGCCTGGCCTGCCCCGGCGGGGTGGTGTCCACGACGGGCGTGGGCGGGTTCACGCTCGGCGGTGGGGTCGGCTGGTTGTCCCGCGCATACGGCCTGGCCTGTGACAACTTGACCGCAGCGGAGCTCGTGCCGGCCGACGGGGAGTTGCTGTATGTCAGTGCGGCACAGAACCCGGAGATCTTGTGGGGGCTGCGGGGCGGCGGCGGCAACTTCGGCGTGGTCGCACACTTCGTGCTCGACCTGCACCCGGTCGATCAGGTCATCGGGGGTATGCGGGCCTACGACGACGCTGACGCCGAGGCCGTGCTGAAACACTTTCGCGCCCAGATGAACAGTGCCGACGACCACCTCGCGTCCCTTGTCGACTTCGGCACCGATGAGGGTTCGGGACGCCGGCTGGTCACGATGCTGAGCTGCTCGACACGGCCCGACGAGATCGGCCGGGCGGCCGTCGGCGCGCTGGCGCGGGTCGCCGGTTTGAGAACCGAACCGGTGCTGGCGCTGCAACGCGACATCGCCTACCCCACTTGGCAGCAGGCCCTCGACCACACCGCCCCGTTCGGGCGGCTGAACTACTGGAAGTCGATTTTTCTCACGGAGCTATCCGACGACGCGATTCGGCGGATCGCGGCGCTCGGGCGAACCCGCCCCACGCCGCAGACCCATGTGCACCTGATCCGGCTCGGCGGTGTTCCGAGCCGCGTTCCGCCGCAGGCGACCGCCTTTTCGACCCGCAACTATCCCTACATCGTGCACCTGATCACCACGTGGACCGAGCGCGCCGACATCGAACGGTGCAGGTCGTGGACCGATGAAGCGTACGAAACGCTGCGCCCCCTCGGCCCGGCCGGTGTGTACCTCAACTTCGTGGGCGATGAAGGGGCGCTGCGCATTCGGGCCAGCTACGGTGAAGCCACGTACCGCCGGCTTGCCAAGCTGAAGGCTCGGCTCGATCCGGATAATCGCTTCGCCCTCAACCAGAACGTCGAGCCCGCAACGGATGGTTAGTAGTTGGGGCAGGAATTGGCGAGCGGCACGACGATGCCGTGGAACGGTGCGGCGTCGGGGTTGTTCCCCATGTCCTGCAGCATCTGCCGGCGTTTGGACCGCGGCGCGGCGACGAGATCGTGCAACCAGGCCTGCGCCTCCGGGGACCCGTTGAATTGCGCCGCGGGACCTGGGAATTCCGCATTCAGCGCCGCAACCACCTGCTGGTAACTGCATCTGCTGTTGACGGCCGGGGTGATGTCGGGGTCGGCGGATGCGACTCCCACTCCAGCGGTCAATGTCAATCCGCAAATTGCGACGGCCAATTTGGCCAGTGACGGCTTAGACATTTGGTACCCCCCTTTACTGAGGCGTCGATGCCGACCCCGGCGGCATCTGAAGGAGCTCGCCTCTTTCGGTCAGTAGTTGATTTGTTCCAACTACAGCCTCACCCCGCACCCGTCGTTCGACAACCGGCCAATCGGCCCAAATTCGGAGGCCCTTAGGCCCTTGGGGCGACCTGGCCCGGGCCGGCCAATCCGCCTGGCACGGCCCGGGCCCGGTGCTCAGTACTTATTGCAGATTTTCGCGACGTTCTTCATCGTTTGGAGGTACGGCTGGGCGTCGGGCATGCCCTGGATCTGCGCGGCCAATTGCCTGCGCTGGTCCGGCCCCGCATCGACGAACTGGTGCAAAAAGCCCTGAGCGATCGGCGATCCGTTGAATTTCGCCGCATCGTCGGGAAATTGCGTGTTGAGCGCGGCCGTCGCCTGATCGTACGTACAGGTCGAGTTGATGACCCGCTCCAGATCGGGGTCGGGAGCGGTAGTGGGATCCGCGGCCGCGATGCCGGCTCCGGTGGTGAGGGATAACGCCAGACCACCAGTCGCAACTGCCAATCTGGTCCACGAAAACGTGACCATTCTGAATAACCTTTCAAGGGGAACACACCGCGATAAATCCGGCGATGATTATGTCAGCCTAGCGTCTGTTTCGGGGTCCAGCCTCCTACGGGGCTCTGGAGTATCTAAGAATTCAGTAGCGGCGAGATAAGACGCCTTTCGCCATGCCATTGCGCCGGTCAAATCGAATGCGGCGCAACGGAAATGAGGCCGGCGCAGCCCGCAGCCGCACGATGTTTGGGGAGCCAACCCTAAGCAGGCGTGCGATACCGCGCGGCCGGCGGCCGGTGCTGGGCCCACGGGCGCGCCGACTCCAGTTGCGCGGCAAGCGAAATGAGGGTCAGCCCGTCATCGGGCCGCCCTACCAGATGGACCGCTTCGGGCAGGCCGTGCGGCGAGATTCCGACCGGGACCGACATCGCCGGTTGCCCGGTGTAGTTCTGCGTCGGGGTGAACGGCATGAAGCCCAACACCCGCGCCATCGCGCGGGTGGGCCCCAGGCCCTCGAGGTGCCCGACGGGCACCGGCGGCTTACCCAGCACCGGCGTCATCAGCACGTCGAAATCGGCGACCGGCCGCAGCCCGCGCTCGCTCATCCGGTCACGGGCGGCCAGCGCCCGGTGCGCCAGCCAGTCGGGGACCAGCCGGGCGGTACGTCCCTCGGCCTGGATCCGCCGCTCCAGCAGCTCGGGCGTGGGCAGCCGCTCGATTTCATCGGCGAGGCCGTGCATCATCAGCGCGAACACCGAAAGGACAGCGGCCGGCGGATAGACCGGATCACGCTCGACGACTTCGTGGCCCAGCGAGCGCAGCAGCTCGGCGGTCTCCAATACCGGCCGGCGCACGTCGTCGCTGACCGGAACGGGAATGACCGGTTTGAAGGACATGGCGATCCGCAGCCGACGCGGTGCGCGCGACACCGCGTCGATCAGGGTCGGCGGCGGAAACGCCGAGACGATTTCGTCGTTGGGCTCCAAGCCGGCCATCGCGTCGTGCAGCAGCGCCGCATCGGCCACGCTGCGGGCCAGCGCGCCGATGTGATGCAGCCCGTGGAACTGGTAGGCCCGCTCCGGTGATTGCTTGGTGCTGATCCACCCGCGCTGACCCTTCAGGCCGACCACCCCGCAGCAGGCGGCCGGGATACGAACCGACCCGCCCCCGTCGGTGCCCAGCGCGCCGGGCACCATGCCGGCCGCCACCGCCGCCGCCGAACCACCGCTGGAACCGCCGGTGGTCCGGCCCAGGTGCCACGGATTGCGGGTCACGCCCCAGGTGGGGGACTCGCACATCGGGACGGCGCCGAACTCGGGCAGATTCGTCTTGCCGATGATGACCGCCCCGGCTTCCCGGAGGCGCCGCACCGCGGCGCTGTCGCGGCTGACCGGCCCCGTGTCGATCGCGGTGCCGCACATCGACGACACTCCCGCCACATCCGTGTCGTCCTTGACCGCGATCGGCACCCCCGCCAACGGCAGCACTTCGCCGGCGGCGAGCCGGCGTTCGACCTGCGCCGCTTCCGCCATCGCCTGCTCGGCGAGCACGACGCGGAATGCATTCAAGACCGGGTCGAGTTGAGCGATCCGCTCGAGGTGGAAATCCAGCAGCTCCCGCGGTGAAACCTCGCGATCGCGCACCATTTGCGCCAGCCGCGCCACCCCGGCAAAGGCAAGGCTTTCATTATCAACGGCGGTCATGCACGCCCTTTCGCGCCAAACCCCCCGTCCGACTGAACTCCCCGCCGAGTGTACGCACACCTTGACCGATGCCGCCGAGAACGAATTCATGCAGGCCAGCGAGGACCTTGTCTCCTGCGGCAATAGGACTTTCGGCTCTCGCCCGCGGCACCCGCGGGGTCAAAGAATCACTAAGAGCAGCGGTGAAAGGGGAGTCACGGCCTGCCAGGGAGGACATTTCGATGAATAGGTCCGAGTCGTCCGCCGCGTACCGCACGTGGCGCCTGACCGTCATGGCCACTCGGCGTCGGTGGGCAAGGCGATGACCACCGACGTCGGCCTGGACCGCGACAGCCTCGAAATGATGCTGACCTCGCTCGATGATTTCCTCGCCGAGGCGCTGCCGGATACGCGCCGGCTGGCCCTCGACCACGACGACGTCTGCCCGGAAGAAACCGTCCGCGCGATGTGCGGTGAAGACCTCGGCGTGCAGCTCGTCTTCATCCCTGAGGAGTACGGCGGATTCGGCGGCGGGGCGTTCGACTCCTACCGGGTCTGCGAACGGCTCGCCCGCTTCGACATCGGCGTCGCCACCGCGGTACTGGCCACGTTTCTCGGCAGCGACCCGATCGTCGTGGGCGCGACCGAACAGCAGCGCAAGGAGTGGCTCGGGCGCATCGCCGAAAAGGGAATCCTATTCGCTTACGCCGCAACGGAACCCGAGGCGGGAAGCGATTTGGCGGCGATGAACACGACGGCCACACCGGTCGAGACCGACGGTCAGGTGACGGCCTACCGGCTCAATGGCCGCAAGCAATGGATCAGCAACGGCTCCATCGCGGATGCCTACTCGGTTCTTGCCCTGGCGCCGGGCGGACCGTCCTGGTTCGTGGTGACGAAGGGCGCCCCCGGGTTCTCGGCGGCACCCCCGGAAGACAAGCACGGCATCCGGTTGTCCGACACCGCAGCGCTATTCCTCGATGACGTGCTGGTCCCGGCGGAGCAATTGGTGGGCCGCGAGGAGGGCCGCGGGCTCGCCCAGGCCCAGCAGGTCTTCGGCTACACGCGGGTGATGGTTGCCGCATTCGGGCTCGGCGGCGGCTGGGCGGCCCTGGACCGGGCGATCGCCTACTCCGCCGACCGGGTGCAGGGCGGCGCACCGCTGTCGGACAAGCAAGGGTTCACCCACAAGCTGATCGTGCCGCATGCGGTGCGGCTGGAGGCGGCACGCGCGTTCATCGAGGAAACCGCGGCCCGGATCGACGGCGGCGAGGGTGCCGGCGGCGCGCTCAACACCGAAGGCGCGATCGCCAAATACCTGGCCACCGAGGCCGGTAACGCGGCCGCCGAGGCGGCGATCCAGGCGCACGGCGGATACGGCTACACCCGGCCGTACCTGGTGGAGAAGATCAAGCGCGACGTCCGGATCACCACGATCTACGAGGGCACCTCGGAGATCATGGAGATGACGATCGCCCGAGGCCGCTGGCAGCAGCACCTCAAGACGTCCGGCGCCCATTACCGCGACGCGGCGCGCACACTTGACGATGTCCCCGGCGAATGCGGCGGCCCCACGGCGGCGCTGGCGCTGGAATGCCTTGGCGCCGTGCTGGAATCGTGCCGGCTCGGCCGGTTGACCCGCAGCCAGCACGTGCTGTTGCGGCTGGGTGAACTGATCAGCTACGCCGAATGCGCGGGCGCACTGGCCCGCCGCGCGGCCGCGGCCGCGGCCGGTGCGTTGCCGGCGAAATCGGACGCCCGCTTCGACGCGGCCGCGCTGGCCGCCATCAGCCGCGTTTTCGCGCGCGACGCGGCGCTGAAGGTCGCCGAGGAGGGCTTGCGGTGGGTGACCGGCGCCGGGGGGTCTGACCTCGCCGTCGCGCTGCCGCTGGACCGGGTGCGGGCCGCGCAGACCGGCCTGCTGAATGACATGGACCGGGTGGGGGACGCGCTGTATCGAAGAGAGGCCGGAACATCATGACGACCACGCCACAGGAGCCGATCGCGGTGGTCGGCGTCAGCGCGATCATGCCCGACGCGCCCGACGCCGCCACCTTCTGGGCCAACATCAAGGCCGGCCGCTACA
This sequence comes from Mycobacterium sp. E1386, assembly GCF_001672745.1. NCBI lineage: Bacteria > Bacillati > Actinomycetota > Actinomycetes > Mycobacteriales > Mycobacteriaceae > Mycobacterium > Mycobacterium sp. E1386. The sequence goes on along the minus strand of NZ_LZKH01000199.1, from coordinate 28,025 downwards.
GCATCAGCGACGTGCCGCCCGAGCGCTGGGATCCGGAGCTCTATTACGATCCCGACCCACACGCTCCCGACAAGACCTACTCCCGGATCGGTGGTTGGGTCCGCGACTTCACGTGGGAACCGCTGGCGTGGCGGCTGCCCATCCCGCCGGCGGTCAGCGCGCAGATGGACGACGGTCAGAAGTGGGTGGTGGCGGCCGCCCGCTCCGCCCTGCTCGAAGCCGGGTGGCCCGACTGGACCGTGGACCCCGAACGGGTCGCGGTCATCATCGGCAGCGCCATCGGCGGCGACAAGCAGCATCAGACCAACCTGCGAATCCAGTTTCCCGCTGTCATTCAAAAGCTCCGCGCTACACCGTCATTCGCGCAACTCCCCGAGTCGGTGCGCGACGCCGTGCTCGCCGAGACCCGGGCCGCGTTCCTGGGTGGAATCTCCGAGATCACCGAGGACACCATGCCCGGCGAGCTCGCGAACGTGGCAGCCGGCCGGGTGGCGAACCTGTTCAACTTCCGCGGCCCCAACTTCACCACCGACGCGGCGTGCGCCTCGGGGCTGGCCGCGATGTCGGCCGCCGTGCGGGGATTGCAGGCCGGCGACTTCGATGCCGCCGTGACCGGCGGCCTGGACCGCAACATGGACCCGGCGGGGTTCGTGAAGTTCTGCAAGATCGGCGCGCTGTCGGCGACCGGCACCCGCCCATTCGACGCGGGCGCGGACGGCTTCGTAATGGGTGAGGGCGCCGCGCTGTTCGTCCTCAAGCGGCTGTCCGACGCCGAACGCGACGGCGACCGGATCTACGCGGTGCTGCTCGGCATCGCCGGCTCCAGCGACGGTCGCGGCAAGGGCATCACCGCCCCCAACCCGGTGGGCCAGCGGCTGGCGGTGGAGCGCGCCTGGGCGGCGTCCGGCCTCGATCCGGCGGCGGCCACCTGCATCGAGGCGCACGGGACGTCCACCCGGGTGGGCGACGCGACCGAACTGGCCAGCCTCACAGACGTTTTCGGTAAGGCCGGCGCGACGCCCGGTTCGATCGCGCTGGGGTCGGTCAAGTCCAACATCGGCCACCTCAAGGGCGCGGCCGGTGCCGCGGGCCTGTTCAAGACGGTGCTCAGCCTGCACGACAAGCTGCTGGTGCCCAGCCTGCACTTCGAGCACCCGAACCCCAACGTGGACTGGAACGACATCCCGTTCCGGGTCAACACCGAACTGAGCGAGTGGCCGGCACCGGCCAACGGGGTGCGGTGCGCCGGGGTCAGCTCCTTCGGGTTCGGCGGCACCAACTTTCACGCCGTGCTCGAGGAGTACGTGCCCGGTCGGCATCGCCCGCCGGGGGAGGCCCGCTCCTACCCGGGCGCGACCATAGCGCAGCGACCCGCCCCGGCGGAGGCCGCACCGGTCGAGGCAAAGGCGCCGCTGCGGGGCGCGGCGGTGGTCGGCGGCGCGGAGGACGCCGGTGTGGCCGCACAGCTGGACCGGCTCGCCGAGCGGGCGTCGGGCGGCGATGTCCCCGCGGTGGCCCCGCCGGACCCCGCCCTGGCGGGCGCGCCCGTTCGGGTCGCCATCGACTTCGCGGATGCGGCCGACCTCGCGACCAAGGCGGCGAAGGCGGCCGGCGCGCTGCGTCACGGCGACCCCGCCGTGTGGCGGATGCTGCGCGCGCAGGGCGTCTTCGTCGGCCGCGGGGCACCGGGCAAGGTCGCGTTCCTCTACACGGGTCAGGGATCGCAGTACGTCAACATGCTTTCCGACCTGCGCGCGCGAGAGCCGATCGTGCGGGAGATGTTCGAGGAAGCCGACAGCGTCACGCGACACCTGCTGGACAAGCCGCTCACCGACTACATCTTCACCGACAGCACCGATGAGGCTGCCGCGCAACGACTCTCGCAGCAGCTCATGCAAACCGAGATCACCCAGCCGGCCGTCCTTGCCACCGATCTGGCCCTGGCCCGGCTGCTCGATGCCTACGGCGTGCGGCCCGACATGGTGATCGGCCACAGCCTGGGCGAATACGGCGCCCTGATGGCCGCCGACGCGCTGTCGCTGGACGCCGCGCTCGAAGCCGCCAGCGTCCGTGGACGGGCGATGGCCGACCTGCCCGGTCCCGACAACGGTGCGATGGCGGCCGTGACCGGTCCGCTGTCCGAGATCGAGCGGCTCGTCGGGGCCACCGACGGCTACGTCGTCATCGCCAACATCAACAGCACCAATCAGGCCGTCATCGGCGGTGCCACCGACGCCGTCGAGCGCGCCGTCGCCGCACTGCGGGCCGCGGGCATGAGCGCCTCGCGGCTCCCCGTCAGCCACGCGTTCCACACCGCGATCGTCGCGCCGGTCAGCGAACCACTGAAGACCGTCCTGCGCCGGCTCGGCGTGAGCGCGCCCCGGCTGCCCGTGGTCTCCAACGTGACCGGTGACTTCTATCCGGCGGACGCCGACCTCGACACGATGCTGGACCTGCTCACCCGCCAGGTGGCCTCGCCGGTGCGGTTCGTCGACGGACTGCGCACGTTGTACGAGGCGGGTGCCCGCGTCTTCGTCGAGGTCGGCCCGAAGAAGGCGCTGCATGGCTTCGTCGAAGACGTGCTCGGGGAAGATGTGTTGGCGCTCTTCACCAATCACCCGAAAGCCGGCGATGTCGCCTCGTTCAACCGGGCGCTGTGCGGGCTCTACGCGGCCGGGCTGGGATTCGGCTCGCCCGCCGCGGCGGGTACCGACACCGCCGCCGTGGCGACCGCCCCGCAAGCCGCGATGCCCAGCGGGAGGTCCGCGATGATCAGCGAACAGCCGGTGGTGATCACCGGTGCGGCGCTTGGGCTGCCCGGTGTCGAGCGCGTCTTCGACGACGAAAACATCGCCCGGATCCTCGACGGCCAACAGTTCATCGACACCATTCCGCACCGGCTGCGCCGGTCGATGCTCGACCGGCACATCACCCGCCTGGTGAAGCGGGAATCGGGCGACCCCACGTTCGAGACGATCGACAACGAGGCCGATGTCATCAAGCTGGCCGGGCGCAGCGCACCGCTGGACGTGGTCGCCGAGTTCGCGGTCGACACCGCCCGCGACGCCGCGCTCGACTCGACCACCAAGCTGGCGATCGGTTCGGGCTTCGACGCGCTGCGCGACGCCGGAATCCCGCTGGTCATGCGCTACAAGACCACGACACTGGGCACCCAGCTGCCCGACCGGTGGGGGTTGCCCGACTCGATGCGCGACGACACCGGCGTCATCTTCGCCTCCGCGTTCCCGGGTTACGACAACTTCGCCCGCGACCTCGAGCACTACTACGTCGACCGGAGCAACCGGGAGCACCTGCTCGCACTGGAGGCGGTGCGCGCCCGGATGAGCGGCGACGACCCCGCCGCTACGGAGGTCGACCGGCGCATCCACGAGTTGCGTCACGCGTGCGAGTCCAACCGGTATGAGTTCGACCGCCGGTTCATCTTCCGCTGCCTGGCGATGGGCCATTCGCAGTTCGCCGAGATCATCGGCGCGCGCGGGCCCAACACGCAGGTCAATGCCGCGTGCGCGAGCACCACGCAGGCGATCTCGCTCGCCGAGGACTGGATCCGGGTCGGCCGCTGCCGCCGGGTGATCGTCGTCTCCGCCGACGACGCCAGCTCCGACGCCCTGCTGCCCTGGCTGGGATCCGGATTCCTGGCGTCGGGCGCCGCCGCCACCGACGACATCGTCGAGGAGGCCGCCACCCCGTTCGACCGGCGGCGGCACGGAATGATCCTCGGCATGGGCGCCGCCGCCCTCGTGGTGGAGTCCGCCGAGTCCGCCGCCGAACGTGGGCTGCAACCCATCTGCGAGGTCCTCGGCACCGTCACCGCCAACAGCGCCTTCCACGGCACCAGGCTCGACGTCGAGCACATCGGCGGCGTGATGGAACACCTGGTCGCCCAGGCCGAAGCTCGCGGCGTGGACCGCCACGCCATCGCGCCCAACACCGTGTTCGTCTCCCACGAGACGTACACGCCAGCCCGCGGGGGCAGCGCCGCGGCCGAAATCAACGCTCTGCGAAGGGTTTTCGGATCCGACGCGGACGCCGTGGTCATCACCAACACGAAGGGTTTCACCGGGCACGCGATGGGCGCCGGCATCGAGGACATCGTGGCGATCAAGGCGCTGGAGACCGGTCTGGTTCCCCCCGTCCCGAACTTCAAGGAGCCCGACCCGGAGCTGGGCCGGCTGAATCTCTCGGTGGGTGGAAGCTATCCGGTGCAATACGCGCTCCGGTTGGGCGCCGGGTTCGGTTCGCAGATCGCGATGACGCTGATGCGCTGGACCCCGGTTCCCGACGGCCGCCACCGGCCGCCCGACGAACTCGGTTACGAGTACCGGATCATCGACCGCGCCGCCTGGCAGCGCTGGCTCGCGCAGGTGTCGGGCAGGACCGACGCCGACCTGGAGATCGTGCAGCACCGGCTGCGGATCGTGGACACCGGAGCGCCGGCGCCGGCCCCACCGGCCGCTCCGGCAGCCGCCCCGGCGCGGCAACCGGCGGTGGTGTCGGAGCCGGAACCGACGGTCGCCCCTGCCGCGGACGACGTCACCGATGTGGTGGTGGGCACGGTGGCCGAGCTGACCGGTTATCCGCGTGAATTGTTGGATCTGGACCTGGATTTGGAGGCCGATCTGGGGGTGGACACGGTCAAGCAGGCCGAGATTTTCGCCGCGATTCGGCAGCACTATGGGGTGGCCCGCGATGAGAACCTCAAGCTGCGCGACTTCCCCACGCTGAATCACGTCATCGCCTGGATCCGCGACAAGGCGGAGGCCCAGACCCACCCAAAAGCGCTCACTGAAACACCGCCGACCATCCCAGGCGACACCGCCGCCACCGACCGGATCACCCGGCAGGTGCCCGTACCCGCGCTGCGGCCAGAGCTCGCGGCCTGCCTGCCCACCGGTGTCACGCTCGGCCAAGGCACGCGCGTTGCCGTCATGGGCGACGAAGGCGGCGTCGCGGATGCGCTGATCGCCCGGCTGACCCGGCTCGGCGTCGATGTGGTGACGCTGCGGCCCGACGACGACGTCAGCACCGTTCTGAGCGACGCCGTCGACGGCGTCTACTGGCTGGCGGCCCTCGACGACGAGGGCCCGCTGGAGCGCTTGGACCTCGCCGGCTGGCACGAAGCGCTGCGGCGCCGGGTGCGCAACCTTTACACCACCGTGCGGCACCTGTACGAGCACAGCCCGTTCCTTGTCGTGGCCACGCGGCTGGGCGGATACCACGGCTACGACGCGACCGGGGCGACCTGCCCCCTGGGCGGAGCGGTCACCGGGTTCGCCAAGGCGTACCGGCGCGAGCGCCCCGAGGCGCTGGTCAAGGCGGTCGACTTCCCGGTCAACCGTAAGACCGCGGCGCTGGCCGACGCGCTGATCGACGAGACGCTCCGCGATCCCGGTTGTGTCGAGGTCGGTCACGCCGATGGCCGCCGCTGGGGCGTCGGCCTGGCGGAGCGACCGTTTTCCGCCGAGGCCAGCGAGGCTCTCGGCCCCGACCCGGTCTTCCTCGTCACCGGGGCCGCCGGCAGCATCGTGTCGGCGATCACCGCCGACCTCGCCGCGGCCTGGCGGGGCACCTTCCACCTGCTGGACCTCACGCCGGAACCCGACCCGGCCGACCCCGACCTGCGGCGGTACGCCGAAGACCGCGACGGCTTCAAGGTCGAACTGGCGGATCGGATGCGCGCGAGGGGCGAGCGCCCGACACCGGTCCTGATCGAGCGGGAATTGGCCCGCCTGGAGCGCCGGCAGGCCGCGCTGGCCGCCATCCGAGCCGTCGAGGCCGCCGGCGGTTCGGCGCGCTACCACAGCGTCGACCTCACCGACGCGGCCGCGGTGGACAAAGTGCTGGCGCAGGTGCGGAAGACCAGCGGGCGCATCGACGTGCTGCTGCACGCCGCCGGGGTAGAGGTCAGCCACGGGCTGCCGGACAAGGAGCCCGCCGAGTTCGACCTGGTGCTCGGGGTCAAGGGTGACGGATTGTTCAACGTGCTGCATGCCGCCGGTGACCTTCCGCTGGGCGCCGTCGTGGCGTTCAGTTCGGTCGCCGGCCGGTTCGGCAACATGGGCCAGACCGACTACAGCGCCGCCAACGACCTGCAGTGCAAGATCCTGAGCAACCTGCGTCGCACCCGTCCAGAGGTAAGGACGCTGGCGATCGACTGGACCGCCTGGGGTGGCATCGGCATGGCCACCCGCGGATCGATCCCGACGATCATGGCGGCGGCCGGGGTCGAGATGCTGCCCCCCGAGGCGGGTGTGGCGTGGATCAGGCGCGAACTGAACGCCGGCCTGACCGACGGCGAGGTCGTCGTCGCCGGGGCGCTCGGCGCGCTCACCGCCGAACCGCACGAAACCGGCGGCGTCGACCCGGCTTCGCTGACGGCGGACGGGCCGATGATCGGCGAGGTCGTCCGCGCCGGTGTGCACGACGGGTTGGTGCTGCACACCACCCTCGACCCGGCCACCCGGCCGTTCCTGGATCACCACCGCATCGAGGGCACGCCGGTGCTGCCCGGCGTGATGGGCATGGAGACGTTCGCCGAAGCCGCCCGGCTGTTGGCGCCCGATCTGCACGTGGCCGCCGTCGAGAACGTCGACTTCCGGGCGCCGCTCAAGTTCTATCGGGACGAGCCGCGCACTCTGACGGTGACGGCCCTGGTCCGCCCCGACGGCGACGACCTCGTCGCCGAATGCCGCCTGTCCGCGGAGCGCACGCTGCCCGGCAGCGACCAGCCGCAGCGCACCGTGCACTTCACCGGCTCGGTGCGGCTGACGGCCGAGCCGCCCACCCTCGCCGAGGGCGGCGCCGATCTCGGCGGCGAGGTGCCCGCGCTGAGTCCGGAGCAGGTCTACCGGCTGTACTTCCACGGCCCGGCCTATCGGGTGGTCGGTTCGGCGTGGAGGTGCGACGACGGCGCGGCCGCCCGATTCGCCGACGGACTGCCGCCGCAAACCGACGAGCCGGTGCTCATCGGGCCGCGACTGGTCGAGCTCTGCTTCCAGACCGTCGGCCTGTTCGAGGCCGGCACCCAGGGCGTCCTCGCCCTGCCGCTGCATGTCGACGCGGTGCACCTGAACGGGACCCCGACCGAACGGGCCGGGCTCGTGGCCACCGCAAGGCCGGACGGACGCGGCGGTTTCGTCTGCACCGTCCGCGACGACGAAGGCAGAACCGTGCTGCGGGTCGACGGGTACCGCACCGTGCCGCTGCCGCAGCCACCGTCCGCGGAGTTCGTCGCCCCGATCCGCTCCGTCATGCGCGGCTGAGGGGACGTATCGCCATGGACACCGAGATTCGCCGGCTGGCGATCGTCAACCGCGGTGAACCCGCGGTGCGCGCGCTGACCGCGGTGGCCGAGCTCAACCAGGCCGGCGACCAGCCGCCCATCCGGACCATCGTGTTCTACACGGACGCCGACGCCGACGCCTGGTACGTGCGCCAGGCCGACGAGGCCGTGCTGCTGGGGACCGCGACCTTCGCCGACCCGGCCGACGGCACCCGCCGGTCGCGTTACCTCGACCAGCCGGCGGTGCTGGCGGCGCTGCGCGAGTGTGCGGCCGACGCCGTGTGGGTCGGGTGGGGATTCCTGGCCGAGCACGCGTCTTTCGCGCAGGCGTGCGAGGAGGCCGGCATCGTCTTCGTCGGGCCGGGCAGCGCCACCATCCGGCGGCTCGGGGACAAGGTGGCCGCCAAACGGCTCGCCGAGCAGGTGGACGTCCCGGTGGTGTGCTGGAGCGGTGGGCCGGTCGACGACGTGGCCGACGCCGGCGCCCTCGCGGCCAGGCTCGGCTATCCGCTGCTGGTCAAGGCGGCCGCCGGGGGAGGCGGCCGCGGGATCCGAACGGTTTACAGCGCCGCCGAACTCGCCGCGGCGTTGCCCTCGGCGCGGGCCGAGGCGCAGCTGGCCTTCGGAGACCCGACGGTGTTCCTGGAGAAGCTCGTGCCCGCCGCCCGGCACGTCGAAGTGCAGGTGATCGCCGACCACTACGGCACCGTGTGGGCGGCAGGCGTTCGCGACTGCACCTTGCAGCGGCGCCACCAGAAGGTGCTGGAGGAATCGGCCTCAACGGTGCTCGACGCCGCCGGGGAGCGGGCCATCCGCGAAGCGGCGGTACGCCTGGCCGCCGCGGCGGGCTACCGCAACGCCGGCACGGTCGAGTTCCTGGTCGACCCGGACACCGGGAACTTCCTGTTTATGGAGGTCAACACCCGGCTACAGGTCGAGCACCCGGTGACCGAGGTAACCACCGGGCTGGACCTGGTGAAGCTGCAGCTCCACGTGGCCCGGGGCGGGCGGCTGGTCGGCGCGCCGCCGCAGGTGTCGGGGCATGCGATCGAGGCCCGGGTATGCGCCGAGGATCCCGAGGAGGCGTTCACCCCCGCGCCGGGCCGGTTGACCTGCCTGCGCCTGCCGACCGGCAACGGCATCCGCGTCGACGCGGGCGTACGCGAAGGGGACCGGATCCCGCCCGACTTCGACTCGATGATCGCCAAGATCGTCGCCTGGGGAAATGACCGCACCGAGGCCCTCGGCCGGCTGCGCCGCGCCCTGCTCGACACCACCATCGTCGTCGAAGGCGGCACCACCAACCGCTCGTTCTTGCTGAGCCTGCTCAACCGGCCGGAGGTGCGCGACGGGCGCTTCGACAACCACTGGCTGGATCGGCTGACCGGGGAGGCGGCGCACCTGCCCGCCCCGGACCCGGTCGCCCTGCTGGTCGCCGCCGTGGAGTCGTACGACCTTGACGAGGCCGCCGAGCGGGCCGCGTTCCACGCCCGCGCCGCCCGCGGCGGCGCCGAAACCTCGGCGGAGGTCGGACACCGATGCCGCCTGCGGTACCGGGGCCAGCGATACATCGTGGACGTCTACCGCACCGGTGTCCGTACCTACCGCGTCACCGGCGCCGGCACGGCGGACGTCACGGTCTCCGACCGCGACGGATACGAGCGGCGGGTGGTGGTCGGCGGCGCGGCGCACCGGGTGCTGTCGGTGGTGGAAGGCGCCACCCTGCGCGTCGACATCGACGGCGTCGCGCACACGGTGTCGCGCGACGACGGGGGCCTGGTCCGCAGCCCCGGGCCGGCGTTCGTGGTCTCGGTCCTCGTCGAGCCCGGTGATCAGGTCGTCGAGGGCGACCGGCTCGCCGTGCTGGAGAGCATGAAGATGGAAACCACTCTCACGGCGCCGTTCGCGGGCACCGTCGCCTCGGTCGAAGCCGGTGCGAACGTTCAGGTGGAAGCGGGAGCGCCGGTGGTCCGCATCGCGACGTCCGACACCCGTCAGCGCGTCGGCGCGGCCGCCGTCGACTTCACCGGCCTGCGCGTCGCGGAGGCGCCCGGAACGCCGGCGTGCGAGCGCGTGTACGGCGCGCTGCGCTCCTATCTGCTCGGCTACGACCTCGATCCCACCTCGGTTCAGGCCATGCTGACCCGGCAGCGCCGGCTTGGCGAGATCGCGACGCCCACCGACCCCGACCTGCTGCGCTGCGAGGACAGTCTGCTGGACCTGTTCACCGACGTCGGTTCGCTGTACCGGCCGCGCGGCGAGGTCGAGCCGGAGGAGGCGCTCGTCGACGGCAGCACCCGGGAGTACCTGCTGTCGTTCCTGCAGTGGTTGGACGCGGACCGGGCCGGACTGCCCGACTCGTATCGGCGCCGGCTGGAGCGCGCGCTGTCCCGGTACGGGGTGCGTGGGCTCGAACGCACGCCCGAACTCGAGGAAGCCGTCCTCTGGATGTTCCGCTCATTCCGCCGGGTCGGCGAGCTGGCTTTCGCAGTGACCGCGATCCTCGAGCGCCGGCTCCGCCACCGCGCCGAGCTGGCAAAGGTGGCCGACCCCGAGATGCGGTCCCGGCTTGACCGGCTCGCGGCCATGCAGGGTCGCCAGCGCAACGTCGCGGACCTGGCCCGCGATGTGCGGTTCCATTACTTCGACGAGCCGCTGCTGGCGGCGACCGTCACCCACGAATACTCCCGCGTGCAGCGCGATCTCGATGCGCTGCGGAACGATCCCGACGGTGCGGGCCGGTCCCGCCGGATCGACCGCCTCGTCGCATGCCCACAGCCGCTGCGCGCCGAGCTGCTGCGGCGATGGCGTTCCAGCCGCGACCCGGGGCTGCACCGGGTGTTGGCGGAGGTGTACATCCGCCGGTTCTACCGAATCCGGAGACTGCGCCACGTGGCGGTCGGTGAGCATGACGGATGGATGCTGGGCAGCGCCGACTACGACTTCGAGAACAAGCGCATTCACCTGGTCACCGCGTACGCGCCCTGGGCGGAGCTGCCCGAACTGTCCGCGGCGATCGCCGGGCAGTTGCGGTCGGCCGACGCCGATCGGCAGGTCGTGGTGGATCTGGAGCTCTGGCGGCACGGCGAGACGGCGGAAATCGACACGGTCATCGCGGAAGCCGAAAAACTGCTCGCCGGATGCCATTTCGGCCGCCTGCTGTGGCGCCTGGATCTGACCGTGACAACCCTCGACGGGACCGCGCCGGAGCGCTTCCGCACCCACCACGTGACCTACCGGCAACGGGACGGGCAATTCGTCGAAGACGCGCTTTATCGCAATCTGCATCCGATGTTGGCCAAGCGGCTCGAGTTGTGGCGGCTGGCGAACTTCGAACTGCGGCGGCTGCGCTCGGCCGAAGACGTGTACGTGTTCCACGCGGTGGCACACGACAATCCCAGCGATCACCGCCTTTTCGCGCTCGCAGAAGTGCGCGACCTGACGCCGGTACGGGCCGCGGGCGGCGCGGTGCGATACCCGCGCCTGGAGCTGATGGGTCTGCTGGCACTGTCGGCCATGCAGGAGGCGCTGACCACATTCGATGCGCGCAACCGGCCGGCCGCCAACCGGATGGTGCTCTACGTGCGGCCCCCGTGGGAGGTTTCCCGGGCGGAGTGGGACGAACTCGCCGGTTCGTTGGCACCGCTCGCGGTCGGCGCCGGGCTGGAGAAGGTGGTGCTGCGCGTGCGCTATCCCGACGGTCGCGATGCCGTGCTCGACCTGGAGGGCTTAGACGGGGGCATGACGATACGCGAACGCCCGCCGGACAAGCAGCCCGTCCGCCCGTTGACGGCGTACCAGCAGAAGCTATTGCGCGCCAACCGCTTTGGTGCCCCGTATCCGTACGAGATCGTGCGGATGCTCACCCCTCCGCCCGGGGCCGTATCCCGGTTTCCCGCCGGGCGGTTCGTCGAGCACGACCTCGACGAGCAGGGCGGCCTGGCGCCGGTGTCGCGGGCATACGGGAACAACAGCGCCAACATCGTGGTCGGCCTGCTCAGCAACGAAACCGAGAAGGTCCCGGAGGGCATGACCCGGGTCGCGCTGTTCGGTGATCCGACCCGCGGGCTGGGCAACCTGGCCGAGCCGGAATGCCGGCGCATCATCGCGGCGCTGGATCTGGCCGAGCGGATGCGGGTGCCGGTCGAGTGGTTCGCGCTGTCGTCGGGGGCGAAGATCGCGATGGACAGCGGCACGGAGAACATGGACTGGATTGCCGCGGTGCTGCGCCGCCTCATCGAGTTCACCCAGGCCGGCGGCGAGGTGAACGTCGTTGTCACCGGGGTGAATGTGGGCGCCCAGCCGTACTGGAACGGCGAGTCGACGATGCTGATGCACACGCGGGGCATCCTGGTGATGACGCCGGCCAGTGCGATGGTGCTGACCGGCAAACAGGCACTCGACTTTTCCGGCGGGGTGTCCGCCGAAGACAACTTCGGTATCGGCGGGTTCGACCGGATCATGGGGCCCAACGGCCAGGGGCAGTATTGGGCTCCGACGCTGACCGACGCCTGCGACATCCTGCTGCGCCATTACGAGTACACCTACGTGCCGCCGGGCGAGCGGTGGCCGCGCCGGCGCACCACCACCGACCCGGTGGACCGTGACGTGCGGTCCGCGCCGCACTCCGGGTGCGACATGGCAACGGTCGGCGAAATCTTCTCCGCCGAACACAATCCGGAGCGGAAGAAGCCGTTCGACATGCGCTCGGTGATGCGGGCCGCGGCCGACGCCGACTCCGCGCCGCTGGAACGCTGGAGCCACTGGCGCGGCGCCGAGACCGCGATCGTGTGGGACGCCCACATCGGCGGAATTCCGGTGTGCCTGCTCGGAATCGAGTCGCACACCGTGCCCCGCCGCGGATTCGTGCCGGCGGGCGGCCCCACCTCGTGGTCGTCGGGGACGCTGTTTCCCCAGTCGTCCCGCAAGCTCGCACGCGCGATCAACGCGGCCAGCGGCAACCGCCCGGTCGTCGTGCTGGCGAACCTGTCCGGTTTCGACGGTTCACCGGAGTCCATGCGCCGCTGGCAGCTGGAGTATGGGGCCGAAATTGGCCGCGCGGTAACGAATTTCCGCGGTCCCATCGTATTCGTCGTGGTCTCCCGCTACCACGGCGGCGCCTTCGTGGTGTTCTCGACGAAACTCAACGACCGGCTCGAGATTGCCGCCGTCGAGGGCTCGTTCGCCTCGGTGATCGGCGGTGCGCCGGCCGCCGCCACCGTCTTCGTCCGGGACGTGGAGGCGCGCACCGATTCCGATCCCCGGGTCCGCCAGGCAACCGAAACGGCGCGCGACGCAACGGGTTCCGACGCCGCGAGCGCGCGGGCCCAGCTCGCCGAGCTCAGGGCGGCGGTGCACGCCGAGAAGCTCAGCCAAGTGGCCGACGAGTTCGATCGCGTGCACACGGTGGAGCGGGCGCTGGCGGTCGGCTCGGTCAACCACATCATCACCGCCCAGGGGCTGCGGCCCTACCTCGTCGACGCCATCGACCGGGGCATGTCAACGGTGTAGCGGCCGGTCGAGCCACGAATGCCGCGGCTGGGCCGCCGCCAGCGCGCCGGGATCGCCAAGGGCGACAGGCGGTTCGGCCGCCACTTCCGTGGCCACCGTGAGGACGAAGCGACCGTCTCGCCGCCACCAGCCGGGAAACACCGTCCCCTCGGCCGCGCCCACCGTCAGCTCGCCCCAGCCGTCACCGCGCGGAGCCGCCAGCGCCACCTCCAGGGAGCGGGTGTCCCGGCGCAGTCCGGTGCGCAACACCTTGAGCGCACTTTCTTTCGCGGACCAGATCAGGTTCGCGGCCATGTCGCGGTCCTCACCGGCGGGGCGCGAGGCAACGAGTTCTTGCTCGGTCGCGGTGAAAAAGTCGAGCACGAAGCCGGGTGTGCGGGGCTCCACCAGCTCCAGGTCGCAGCCAACAGGCGACTCCGCGCAGTCCCCCTGTCGCGCCACGCAGACCGCCCAGCCCGCGCGGTCGGTGATCGACACCTCCACCCCGAGCGTGGTTCCCTCGACGCACACGTACGGGGCGCCGCTGGGCGCGTTGCGGATCTCGATGCCGGCGAGCGCCGCCGGGTCGGTGGGCCGGCCGGTCACGGCGGCGACGGCGTGCTTGGCGACCAGCCGCCGCAGCAGATATTCGGTGCGCCGCTTGGTAAACCGCAGCGCGGCCAGGCTGGCCGTCTCCGCCGGCGCCAGCCAGTGTTCACCGGCGGGCAGGTCGTCCTCGCCCATGGCGAGCCAGCGGACTTCCACCTCATCCCCCGCGGGCGAGCGCCATCGCCCGGTCGGTGGCTTCGCGGATCGGACCGCGCCACAGGTCGCCGTGGCCGGGCGCCAGCGTCTCGGTCTCCAGCAGGGCCAGCGCGGCCAGGCTGCGGACGCAATCGTCCTGATTGTGGCTGAACACCGCCGGCAGCAGCTGCGGCCCGCCGCGACGCAGCAACGGATGGCCGGTGATCAGCGCGTCGCCGCTGGCCAGCACCCCGTCGACCAGATACGAGCAATGCCCGCCGGTGTGTCCCGGGGTCGGAATGGCCATCGGGCGCCCCGGCAGACCGGCGGCCACCTCGGTGGTCAGCGGCCGGGTGGACGGGATGCCGTCGCGGATCAGGCCGCCGCTGCGCACCACGTGCAGGCCCCATACCGCCCACCGGGGACGCCAAATGCGAATCGCCACATCGAAAATCGAGACCTGCTCCAGGTACTCGCGCTTGGCGTGCCCCACTTCGTCCGCGTGGCAATACACACTCGTGCCGTAGGTGTCGGCGAACCAGATCGCCGAGCCCAGGTGGTCGATGTGCGCGTGCGTCAGCAGGATGGCCCGCACGTCGCCGGCCTCGTAGCCCAGCTGCCGCAGCGAGGCCAGCACGTCGTCGCGATCCCCGGGATAGCCGGCGTCGATCAGCATCACCCCGGTGTCGTCGGCGACCACCGTCCAGTTCACGGCGTGGCCCTGAGCGAGGTGAACCGTGTCGGTGACTTGAACGAGAGTCGGTGCCGGTCCCATGCCCGCGAGTTTAGGAGCGACCGCCCGAGGAGTAGAAATAACGGGTGGCTGAACTGAAACTTGGATACAAAGCGTCCGCCGAACAATTCGCACCGCGTGAGCTCGTCGAACTGGCCGTCGCCGCCGAGGGTCACGGCATGGACAGCGCGACCGTCAGCGACCATTTCCAGCCGTGGCGGCACGAGGGCGGGCACGCCCCGTTCTCGCTGGCCTGGATGACGGCGGTGGGGGAGCGCACGGAACGGATCGTGCTGGGCACTTCCGTGCTCACCCCGACGTTCCGGTACAACCCCGCGGTGATCGCGCAGGCGTTCGCCACCATGGCCTGCCTGTACCCGAACCGGATCTTCCTGGGCGTCGGCACCGGAGAGGCGTTGAACGAGATAGCCACCGGCTACGAGGGTGACTGGCCGGAGTTCAAGGAGCGCTTCGCCCGGCTGCGCGAATCGGTGCGGTTGATGCGGGAGTTGTGGCGCGGTGACCGCGTCGACTTCGACGGCGAGTACTACCGGCTGAAGGGGGCCTCGATCTACGACGTGCCCGACGGTGGCGTGCCCATCTACATCGCCGCCGGCGGCCCGGCGGTCGCCAAGTACGCCGGCCGCGCGGGCGACGGCTTCATCTGCACGTCGGGCAAGGGCGAAGAGCTGTACAAGGACAAGCTGATCCCGGCGGTCAAGGAGGGCGCGGCCGCGGCGGAGCGCAACGTCGACGACGTCGACAAGATGATCGAGATCAAGATCTCCTACGACCCGGACCCCGAACTGGCGCTGGAGAACACCCGGTTCTGGGCGCCGCTGTCGTTGACCGCCGAGCAGAAGCACAGCATCGACGACCCGATCGAGATGGAAAAGGCGGCCGACGCGCTGCCCATCGAACAGGTCGCCAAGCGCTGGATCGTGGCGTCGGACCCCGACGAGGCCGTCGAGAAGGTGGCCCAGTACGTCGGATGGGGCCTGAACCACTTGGTGTTCCACGCGCCCGGCCACGACCAGCGTCGCTTCCTGGAGCTGTTCGAAAAGGACCTCGCGCCCAGGTTGCGCAGGCTGGCCTCATAGGGCAGGCGTTCAGCGTGTCCGACGCCTCCCGGCCGGATTCCCAACCCTCCGCGATCTATATCGCGGCACCCGAGGGGGACACCGGCAAGTCGGCGATCGCGTTGGGGATCATGCACCACCTCGCCGCGAACGTGGCCAAGGTCGGGGTGTTCCGGCCGATCACCCGGTTCGGGGAAGACCGCGACTACATCCTCGAGCTGCTGCTGGCGCACAGCACCGCGGGCCTGCCCTACGAGCGGTGCGTGGGTGTGACCTATCAGGAGTTGCACGCCGACCGCGACGCCGCGCTCGCCGACATCGTCGACCGGTACCACGCGATGGCCGAAGCGTGCGACGCCGTGGTGATCGTCGGCAGTGACTACACCGACGTCGCCAGCCCCGCCGAACTTTCGTTCAACGCGCGCATCGCGGTCAACCTCGGCGCACCTGTGCTTTTGGTGGTGCGGGCCAAGGGGCGCACGGCCGAGGACGTCGTCCATGTCGTGCAGTCGTGTCTGGACGACCTGGCCGCCCAGCACGCCCACACCGCGGCGGTGGTGGCCAACCGCTGCGAACCATCGCACATGAGCGCCGTCGCCGAGGCGCTGCGCGCCTTCACCCCGCAGAGTTACGTGCTGCCGAACGAGCCGCTGCTGCCCGCGCCCGCGGTCGCCGACCTCCAGAAGGCGGTGGACGGAACGCTGGTCAGTGGGGACACCGCGCTGCTGGGACGTGAAGTGCTGGGCGTGATGGTCGCGGGGATGACCGCCGACCACGTGCTCGAACGGCTGTCAGACGGCGTCGCGGTCATCACCCCCGGCGACCGCTCGGACGTGGTGCTGGCGGTGGCCAGCGCCCATGCGGCCGAAGGCTTTCCGTCCCTGTCGTGCATCGTGCTCAACGGCGGGTTCGAGCTGCATCCATCGATCAGCGCCCTGGTGGCCGGACTGCGGCTCCGGCTGCCCATCGTCACCACCAAGCTCGGCACCTACGACACGGCCAGCGCCGCGGCCTCGGCGCGCGGCCGGGTGACGGCGAGCTCGCAGCGCAAGATCGACACCGCGCTGGAACTGATGGACCGCTACGTCGACATCGGGGATATGTTGGCCCAGCTCGCCATTCCGATCCCGACCGTGACCACGCCGCAGATGTTCACCCACCGCCTGCACCTGTTGGCTCGCGCGGATCGCAAGCGCATCGTGCTCCCCGAGGGCGACGACGACCGTATCCTCAAGTCGGCCGGCCGCCTGCTGCAGCGCCAGATCGCCGACCTGACGATCCTCGGCGACGAGGCCGAAATTCGTTTGCGCGCAGCCGAACTCGGAGTCGACCTCGGTGACACGAAGGTGATCGACCCGCTCACCAGCGACCTGCGCGACGGGTTCGCCGACCAGTACGCCGAGTTGCGCAAGGCCAAAGGAATCACGGTCGAGCATGCCCGCGAGATCATGCGCGACGCCACGTACTTCGGCACCATGATGGTCTACAACGGCATGGTCGACGGGATGGTGTCCGGCGCCGCGCACACCACGGCGCACACCGTTCGGCCTGCGTTCGAGATCATCAAGACCATGCCCGACGTCTCCACCGTTTCCAGCGTCTTCTTCATGTGCCTGCCCGATCGGGTGCTGGCCTACGGTGACTGCGCGATCGTTCCCAACCCGACACCGGAGCAGCTGGCCGACATCGCCATCTCGTCGTCGCGCACCGCCGCGCGATTCGGCATCGAGCCGCGGGTGGCCATGCTGTCCTATTCCACCGGCGACTCCGGGGCCGGAGCCGACGTGGAAAAAGTCCGAGCCGCAACCGAACTGGTGCGTTCCCGGGCGCCCGACCTGCCCGTCGAGGGTCCGATCCAGTACGACGCCGCGATCGAGCCGTCGGTCGCGGCCGCCAAACTGCGGGACTCGCCGGTGGCCGGCCGCGCCACCGTGCTGATCTTTCCCGACCTCAACACCGGCAACAACACCTACAAGGCGGTGCAGCGCAGTGCCGGGGCGATCGCGATAGGGCCGGTGCTGCAGGGCTTACGCAAGCCGGTGAATGACCTGTCCCGGGGTGCGCTGGTCGAAGACATCGTGAACACGGTTGCCATCACCGCGATTCAGGCACAGGGTGCCCGTGGTTAACGCCAAACGCACGGTGCTGGTGATCAACTCCGGCTCGTCTTCGCTGAAATACCAGTTGGTCGACCCCGACTCCGGCGAGGCCCGGGCGACGGGCAACGTCGAACGCATCGGGGAAGAGTCGTCCCCGGTGCGCGACCACGACACGGCGCTGCGGCAAGCGTTCGACGCACTGTCCGATCAGGGAATCGACCTGCGCGCTTGCGATTTGGTGGCGGTGGGCCACCGGGTGGTGCACGGCGGCCAGACGTTCTACAAGCCCACACCGGTGGATGACGCGGTGCTCGACAAACTGGACGAATTGTCGGAACTGGCGCCGCTGCACAATCCCCCCGCGGTCAAAGGGATCGAGGTGGCGCGCAAGCTGCTGCCGGACGTTCCGCACATCGCGGTGTTCGACACGGCGTTCTTCCATGACATGCCGCCCGCGGCCGCGACCTATGCCATCGACCGCGGCCTGGCGGAACGCTGGCGGATCCGCCGCTACGGGTTCCACGGCACGTCGCACCGGTATGTGAGCGAACAGGCCGCCGCCTTCCTGGGCCGGCCGCTGCGCGGCCTGAAACAGATTGTGCTGCATCTGGGTAACGGCTGCTCCGCCTCGGCGATCGCCGGCACCCGACCCCTCGACACGTCGATGGGCCTGACCCCGCTGGAGGGTCTGGTGATGGGCACCCGCAGCGGTGACATCGACCCCAGCATCGTCAGTTATCTCTGCCACACCGCGAAGATGGGCGTCGACGAGGTCGAGTCCATGCTCAATCAGCGGTCGGGGATGCTGGGCCTGTCCGGCGAGCGCGACTTCCGCCGGTTGCGCACCATGATCGAATCGGGCGACGCCGCAGCCCAATTGGCCTACAGCGTGTTCACCCACCGGCTGCGCAAGTACATCGGCGCCTATCTGGCGGTGCTGGGGCACACCGATGTCATCACCTTTACCGCCGGCATCGGGGAAAACGACGCGGCGGTGCGCCGCGACGCGGTGGCCGGGCTGGAGGAGTTGGGGATCGTGCTCGACGAGCGCCGCAACCTCGGTGGCGGCAAGGGCGCCCGGCAGATCTCCGCCGAGGCGTCGCCGATCACCGTGCTCGTGATACCCACCAACGAAGAACTCGCCATCGCCCGCGAGTGCGTTGTCGAGCTAAACCGTTGAGTGTGCTTACACGACTTTGAGTGTGCGCTGAGGGCGGGGTTCACCGGCGTGTCGCCGCCCTGGACGCACACTCGACGCAGAAGAGGGCCCTGTGGATGGCCGCACGCCCCGCCGGGTGCTCACGTGCGAGTGTGCCCGGCATGGAAGAACCGTTCATCGGCAGCGAGGCGCTGGCGTCCGGGGCGGTGACCCGGCATCAACTGAGAACGCACTACCGCGCGCTGCTTCCGAACGTCTACTTCTCGCTGGGCGTCGAGCCGTCGCTTGAACAGCGGATCCTGGCGGCCTGGCTGTGGTCCGGACGCCGCGCGACGGTCGTCGGGGCGGCGGCCGCCAGATTGCATGGCGCCGAATGGATTCCCGACGACGTGCCCGTCGAGCTCGCGCACACCACTCCCCGTGCGCCACGCGGGGTGCTGACGCGGCGATACGCGCTGCTCGACGGGGAGACGCAGACGATGGGCGGTTACCGGGTCACCACGCCCGAACGCACCGCCTTCGACATCGGCCGGCATGGCGCGGTGCGCTCGGCCGTGGTGCGACTCGACGCGCTGGCCAGGGCAACGGGTTTCAAGGCCGACGACGTGCTGCGCGTGGCGCGCTGCCACCCCCGCTCGCCCGGCCTCCGGCGGCTGGAAGCCGCCCTGGAGCTGGTCGACGCCGGTGCCCAGTCGCCCAGGGAGAGCTATTTGCGGCTGCTCCTCATCGACGCCGGTCTGCCGCGGCCGCGGACCCAGGTGCCGGTGCTGGGTGACGACGGCATCCCGTTTGCCTTCCTGGATTTGGGCTGGGAGGACGCCATGGTCGCCGTCGAATACGACGGCGACCAACACCGCACCGACCGACGGCAATACGTCAAGGACATTCGGCGGACCGAAACCCTGGAGCGGATGGGATGGATCGTTGTCCGGGTCGTCGCGGAGGACCGGCCCGCCGCAATCGTGCGCAGGGTTCGGGACGCGCTGGCCGCATCGAGTGTGCGGTCACGGCATTGAGTGTGCGCTGAGGGCGGGGTTCACCGGCGTGTCGCCGCCCTGGAAGCACACTCGACGCGAAAGGGAGAAGCGCGTCCTAGAACGTGCTCGTCGGCCGCACTCTGTTCGCCATGTCCACCAGCGCGTAGCGATGGCGCTGGGTGGGCGCGACGCGGGCCAGGTTGCGCAGCGCGGCCTCGACGCCCAGCCGTAGCCCGTGCTCGGTGAACGGGAAGCCGAGGATGTGGTTGGTGCTGGCCTTGTTGTCCTCCAGCCAGTCCATCGCGCAACCCAGCACCAGCGCGCGGATCTGCAGCACCCGCGGTTCGGTCGGCGGCAGCGCCTCCACACGCCGGGCGGCGTCGCGGATGTCCTCCTCGCTGATCTCGCTCTTCGTCCGCCCGGACAGCAGGGTGACGGCGCTGGTGAGGCGCGCGGTGGTGAAATGCCTTGAGGTGGGCGGCACCTCGTCCAGGGTGCGCACCGCTGCGGCTCGATCACCCTCGGTGGAAAGCCATCTGGCCAGCCCGAAAGCCGCCGAGATCACCCCGTCGTTGGTCTTCCACACCGTTTGGTAGTACTTCTGCTCGTCCACGTCGCCGGCCAGCTCGGCCGTCGCGGCCAACGCCAGCTTGGGCGCCAGCTCGCCGGGGAAGGTGTCCAGCACCTCGGTGAAATGCGTTGTGGCGGAATCGTAGTCGCCGGTGAGGAGCTCGGCGACGGCCTTGTACCAGACTAATCGCCATTGCCAGCCCACCCGCTCGGCGAGGTCGTCCAGCTTCCTGGTGGCCTTGGCCACGTCGCCCAGGTCCAGCAGCGCGCGGACCTCCATCAGCGGCAATTCGATCGATTCGGAGACCTCGACGCCGTCGGCGTCCAGCGTGCCGTGCCGGGCCGCGCGCAGCGAGTCCAGGGTCTGCACCGGCTGGGAGAGCACCGTCGCCTGCAGGACGGGAGCGGCGACGTCGGCCGGATCGACTAGCGGCACCTGCAGCGCGGTGACGATCTCGCGGGCCGTCAGCCGCTCCGAGTGGACCTGGCCGTCCAGGTAGACGTCGGTGTGCGCGACGAGCAGGTCGACGCCGAACGTCGAGCGGCTGGGGGAAAAGACCGTCGACAGGCCAGGCCGCGGTATCCCGGTGTCCTGGGCGACCACCTCGCGCAGCACGCCCATCAGCTGGGCGGACATCTCCTCGGTGCTGCCGAACCGGCGCCGCGGGTCGGGATCGGTGGCCCGGCGCAGCAACCGGCGGAACGAGTCGTAGGTCTTCAGCACGGGGTCGTCTTCGGGCAGGCCGTCTACGTAGCGGCCGTTGCGGGTCGGCAGGTTCACCGTGAGCGCGGCGAGGGTGCGCCCCACGGTGTAGATGTCGGTCGCGATCGTCGGGCCGGTCCGCACGATCTCGGGCGCCTGGAAGCCCGGGGTGCCGTAGAGGTAGCCGAAGGAATTGACCCGCGACACCGCGCCCAGGTCGATCAGCTTGAGTTGCTCCTCGGTGAGCATGATGTTCTCCGGCTTGAGGTCGTTGTAGACCAAGCCGATGGAGTGCAGATAGGTCAGCGCCGGCAGGATCTCCAGCAGGTAGGCGATGGCCTCGGCGACGGGCAGCTTCTTGTCTTTGCTGTGCTTGAGCGGCTGCCCGCCGATGTACTCCATGACGATGTAGCCGACCGGGTTGCCGTTCCGGTCCTTGTGCTCGACGAAGTTGAAGATCTGCACGATCTGCGGGTGCACCACTTCGGCGAGGAACTGCCGTTCGGCCATCGCGATCGCCTGCGCCTCGGCGTCGCCGGAGTGCACCAAGCCTTTCAGGACCACCGGGCGGTCGTTGACGTTGTGGTCGACAGCGAGATACACCCACCCCAGGCCGCCGTGCGCGATGCAGCCCTTCACCTCGTACTGGTTGGCGACGATGTCTCCCGGATTCAGTTGTGGGAGAAACGAATACGCACTGCCGCAGGCGGGGCACCAGCCCTCGGACGTCCCCTTGCTCTTTTTGCCGGAGCGGCCGACGGGCTTTCCGCAGTTCCAGCAGAACCGCTTGGCCTCCGGCACCACCGGGTTGGTCATCAGGGCCTCGACCGGGTCGATGTCGCGGACCCGGGGGATCTCGACCAGTCCGCCGCCGAGGTGTCTGACCGGCGGCAGCACCCGAGTCCCGATCGTCAGCCGGTCCTGCGGCTCGCTGTCCATGGTGCCGAGCGAGATGTGCGGGAAGTCGTCGTCATCGTCGTCGAAATCGGGACGGAACAGCGCCTGGGTGGCCTGAATGCGCCCCGTCGTCGGGCCACCGCCCTGCGTGTCCGGCGGTTGGGTGCCCGGGCTCACGTCTTCGGAGCCGGATTCCGGCTGTTCGGTCTTCTCTGACTCGGTCATCAGTCCAAGTACCTCGGCGTGGGCGGGGCGGGTGCCGGCCCCAGCACCGTTAACCACTTGCGGTACAACGTGTTCCACGTACCGTCCCGACGGATCCGCTCCAGCGTGCCGTTGACGAACCGCACCAGTGGCGTGTTGGTCAGGTTGACGCCGATCCCGTACGGCTGGGTCGCCATGTTCGGGCCGACGATGTGCAGATACGGGTCCTCTTCGACCAGCCCGGCCAGGATCGAATCGTCGGTGCTGACGGCGTCGATCTCGCGCTGCTGCATCGCCACCAGACAGTCGGCCCAGTTGACCACCGACACGACGATCGGCGGCGGGTCGATCTGGCGGATCCGGTGCAGCGACGTCGTGCCCTTCGCCACGCAGACCCGCTTGCCGGACAGGTCGCCCACCTTGGTGATCGGCGAATCGCGCGGGGCCAGGATGCGCTGGTTGGCGTCGAGGTAGACGGTCGAGAAGTTCACCTGCTTGCGCCGGTCGCAGGTGATCGTCATGGTCTTGACCACCACGTCGACCTCGGAGTTCTGCAGCGCGGTGACGCGCTCGTCGGACGACAGGATGCGGTATTCGACGTGCGACGGGGCGCCGAAGATGTCACGCGCGATCTCACCGGCGATGTCGACGTCGAAACCGGTGATCTCGCCGGTGATCGGGTCGCGGAAGCTGAACAGGTTGCTGCCGATGTCGAGCCCGACGATCAGCCGGCCGCGGGCGCGGATGTCGGCGACCGCGGCGTCGGCCTGGGCCTTGGTGGGGAAGGGCCGCAGGCTCGCGGTCAGGTCGCAGCCCTGGGCCGGGTCGTCCGCCGGCAGCGGCGGCTCCGGCGGCAGTTGTTGCATGCCGACCGGGGTGGGCGGCGGCAGCGTCGGCACGTTGGCCACCGTCAGCGATTCGGTGTGCCCGCATCCGGCCAGCACGGCCGCCGTCGCGAGGACGGCGCCCGCCCGCCGCGACCGCGCCAGCCGCGTTCTCATCGGTATTCTCTCAGCCGCGGCCACAAGCCCAGCGCCACCGCGATGGCGGCCCCGAGGCTGAGCACCACGCCGCCGACCTGGGCGCCGGACAGCCCGCTGCGCGCGTTGAGGACGTCGTTGCGCAGGTGGGTGCGGCTCTGGTCGATGGCCTTCACCAGCTGGTCCTCGAGCTTGTCGAACGCCGGCGTGGAGTCGTCCTCGCTGCTGCCCAGGGCAACCTGCGTGGCCGCCCGGTAGTTGCCCACCGAGATGTAGGAGTTGATCCGGTCGTTCGCCTGCCGCCAGCGCAGCAGCAGCTGGTTGGCGCCCTCCAGGTCGGGTTTGTCGACGGCGTCGCTGCGGACCATGTACTGGTCCAGCTGTTGGTGCATGGAGTCGATCCGCTGATAGAACGACTGCTTGCGCTTCTCCTCGTCCCCGCGGCGGATCAGCGATAGCGTCTCGTCGGCCCGCGCCTGCTGGGCGGTGATCGCGACGTTGGTCACGATCCGCAGCGAGTCGGCGGCCGTGTTCTTGGCGCTACGGCTGGCGGCCGTGGAGATGGTCAGCGCTGTTCCGACCCATACCACCATGACGAGGATAGCGAGGCCGCCCACGACCAGGCCGGGGTTGATTCGGCGCCGGGTGCGCCTGGCCAGCCATCGGTGGGCGAAGATGCCGAAGACCGCGGTGGCGCTGACCACCAGGATGACCGGCGCCGGGATCTGCGTCGACGCGGTGGTTTCCGCGTCCACCCGTTCCGACGTGGCCTGATACAGCTGCGCCGCGTCCGGCAGGATCGTCGACTGCATCAGGCCCGAGGCCTCCGACAGATACGACGACCCGACCGGGTTGCCCTCGCGATTGTTGGTGCGCGCGATTTCGATCAGGCCGGTGTATACGGCCAGTTCGGCGTTGATCCGGCCCAGCAGCTGCACCAGCGGTTCGTCGGTGAGCCCGCTCGACGCCCGAGTCACCGCGACCGACGCGTCGGTGATGGCCTGCTCGTAGCGCTGCCGTACGGGCGGTGGCTCGGCCTCGGCGATGAACGCGGTGGCCGCCGCGGCGTCGGCCACCGACAGGGTGGTGTACAGCCGCCCGGCGGCGAACGACAGCGGCTCGGTGTGGTTGAGCACCGTCGTCAACACCTGCTGCCGGTGGTTGATGGTGGTAGAGGTGGCGAAGGCGCAGATGCCGCCGAGCACCGCCAGGACGATCCCGATGGTCAGGATGCGGCCGGGCGTGGTGGAAATGAACCACCAGCGCGGATGGGCCGGTTCGGCCGGCGACCGCGACCCCTGCGGCTCGGTCGACGGGTGCGCCAGCTCAACCGTCACGAGTTATCAGCCCTCATCTTTCGCGGCCACCGGAACGCTGCACGAACCTCTATAAGCGAATTCTAAGAGAATGTTGCGGCGGATGGGTGGAGGCAGACCAATTGACCAGGCGATCACGTGCATATCCTGAACTCGTGCAGGGCGACGGTGACGGTTGGGTGGTCTCCCACAGCGGCGCCCATTACTGGGGCCGGTACGGCGCGGCCGGTCTGCTGCTGCGGGCCCCGCGGCCGGACGGCACCCCGGCGGTGCTGCTGCAGCATCGCGCGGTGTGGAGCCATCAGGGCGGAACCTGGGGTTTGCCGGGCGGCGCCCGCGACAGCCACGAGACGCCGGAGGAGACCGCGGTCCGCGAGGCGCACGAGGAGGCCGGCCTGCACGGCGAGTTGCTGACCGTGCGGTCGACGGTGGTCACGGCCGAGGTCGGCGGGCTCGGCGGCGCCCGTTGGACCTACACCACGGTGGTCGCCGACGCCGCCGAGTTGCTGCACACCGTGCCCAACGGGGAGAGCGCCGAGATGCGCTGGGTCGCCGAGGACGAGGTGGCCGAGCTGCCGCTGCATCCCGGCTTCGCCGCGAGCTGGCACCGGCTGCGCACGGCCACGGCGCTGGTGCCCCTGGGCCACGCCGACGAACGGCGGCGGCACCTGCCCCGCACGATGGAGATCGAGGACGGCGTCTTCGTCTGGTGCATGCCCGGGGACGCCGACGAGGAGCCGTCGCACCTCAGCCGGCGGATCAGCTCGCTGCTGCAAGCGCCGCACTGAGCCGCTGCGCCGCGGCCCGCGGGTCGGCGGCCGCCGTGATCGCCCGCACCACCACGATCCGCCGCGCGCCGGCGGCGAGCACCTCGGGCAGTCGCCGCTCGTCGATGCCGCCGATCGCGAACCACGGCTTTGCGCCGCCGAGGTCGGCGGCCGACCGCACCAGCCCCAGGCCCGGCGCCTCCCGCCCCGGTTTGGTCGGGGTGGGCCAGCACGGGCCGACGCAGAAATAGTCCGCCTCGCCCGCCGCGGCGGCCGCGGCCTGATCGCGGTCATGGCTGGACAGGCCGAGCAGCGTGTCCGGGCCGACGATTTCGCGGGCCACCTCCAGCGGCAGGTCACCCTGCCCGAGGTGCAGCACATCGGCGCCCGCCGCGCGGGCGATGTCCGCCCGGTCGTTGACCGCGAACAGGGCGCCGTGCCGGCGGGCCGCGTCGGCCAGGATCTCGCACGCCGCCAGCTCGTCGCGAGCCTCGAGGGCCCCGAACCGCTGCTCACCGGGCGACCCCTTGTCGCGCAGCTGGATGATATCGACCCCGCCGGCCAGCGCGGCGTCGGCGAACTCGCCCAGATCGCCGCGCTCCCGGCGCGCGTCGGTACACAGATATAACCGTGCGGCCGCCAGGCGGATAACTCGCTGATGCACACCGCGACGCTAGCGCGCTAGCGTGGAAGCCGAAGAACTTACCGACACGGGAGTCCCGGGTAGTCATCTGCGGGGCTGAGAGTGGGCACAGCCAGGTCAGCGGGACCTGCCCTTACCGTCACACCTGATCCGGGTCATGCCGGCGAAGGGAGGCCAAGGATGCCAACAGACCCTGGGTCGTTGGCCGTCATCGGCGGGGGCGTCATCGGGCTGTCGGTGGCGCGCCGCGCCGCGCAGGCCGGATGGTCGGTCCGGGTGCACCGCACTTCCGAGCGGGGCGCGTCCTGGGTCGCCGGCGGCATGCTGGCCCCGCACAGCGAAGGCTGGCCCGGTGAGGAGCGGCTGCTGCAGCTGGGGCTGGAGTCACTGCGGCTGTGGCGCGAGGGCGGCTTCACCGACGGGCTTCCCCCGCAGGTGATCACCGCCCGCGAGTCGCTGGTGGTGGCCGTCGACCGGGCCGACGTCGCCGACCTGCGCACCGTCGCCGACTGGCTGTCCGCGCAGGGGCATCCGGTGGTCTGGGAGTCGGCCGCCCGGGATCTGGAACCGCTGCTGGCGCAAGGCATCCGGCACGGCTTTCGGGCCCCCACCGAGCTGGCGGTGGACAACCGCGCGGTGCTGGACGCCCTGGCCGCGGAATGCGAGCGCCTCGGCGTGCGATGGGCCCCGCCGGCGCACGAACTGTCCGCGGTCGACGGCGACGCGGTCGTGATCGCCAACGGCATCGACGCCCCCGCGCTTTGGCCCGGCCTGCCGGTGCGCCCGGTCAAGGGCGAGGTGTTGCGCCTGCGCTGGCGCCGGGGGTGTATGCCGGTGCCGCAGCGCGTCATTCGGGCCCGCGTGCACGGGCGGCAGGTGTACCTGGTTCCCCGTGCGGACGGGGTGGTGGTCGGGGCCACCCAATACGAACACGGGCGCGACACCGCCCCGGTGGTCTCCGGAGTGCGCGACCTGCTCGACGACGCGTGTGCGGTGTTGCCCGCGCTCGGCGAGTACGAACTCGCCGAGTGCGCCGCCGGCCTGCGCCCGATGACACCGGACAACCTGCCCCTGGTGCAACGCCTGGACGAGCGAACCCTGGTGGCCGGCGGCCACGGCCGATCCGGGTTTCTGCTGGCGCCATGGACCGCCGAACAGATCGTCGGTCAACTGGCGCCGGTCGGAGCGCCGTCATGATCGTGGTGGTCAACGAGCAGCAGGTCGATGTCGACGAGCAGACGACGGTGGCCGCGCTGCTGCAGTCGCTGGGTTACCCGGAGCGGGGCGTCGCGGTGGCGATGGGTGACGCCGTGTTGCCGCGATCCAATTGGACGACAACGCTTTTCGATGGTGCGCGGCTCGAGGTGGTGACGGCGGTGCAGGGTGGCTGAATTGAAACTCACGATCGGCGATCGCAGCTTCGCCTCCCGGCTCATCATGGGCACCGGGGGGGCGACCAGCCTGGCAGCGCTGGAGGAGGCGCTGGTCGCGTCGGGCACCGAGTTGACCACCGTCGCGATGCGGCGCGTCGACGCCGACGGCGGGACGGGGCTGCTGGATCTGCTCAACCGGCTCGGCATCACGCCGCTGCCCAATACCGCGGGGTGCCGCAGCGCGGCGGAGGCGGTGTTGACCGCGCAGTTGGCCCGCGAGGCGCTCAACACCAACTGGGTCAAGCTGGAGGTGATCGCCGACGAGCGCACGCTGCTGCCCGACGCGGTCGAATTGGTCCGGGCCGCAGAGCAACTGGTCGACGACGGGTTTGTCGTCCTGCCCTACACCAATGACGACCCCGTGTTGGCGCGTCGGCTCGAAGACGCCGGTTGCGCGGCGGTGATGCCGCTGGGTTCGCCGATCGGCACCGGCCTGGGCATCACCAACCCGCACAACATCGAGATGATCGTCGCCCGGGCCGGCGTTCCGGTGGTGCTCGACGCCGGCATCGGAACCGCCAGCGACGCCGCGCTGGCGATGGAGTTGGGTTGCGACGCCGTGCTTTTGGCCACCGCGGTGACCCGCGCCGCCGATCCGGCGACGATGGCGGCCGCGATGGCCGCCGCCGTCACCGCCGGCTATCTGGCCCGGCGGGCGGGACGGATTCCCAAACGCTTCTGGGCGCAGGCGTCCAGCCCCGAACGATGAAACGCTATGTCGCGCTGGGCAGTTCAATGGCCGCCGGTCCAGGCATCGGGCCCCGTGCCACCGGGGCGCCCTGGGGCTCCGGTCGGTCGGCGCGCAACTATGCGCACCTGGTCGCGCAGCGATGCGACCTCGATCTGGTAGACGTCACCTTTTCCGGCGCGACCACCGCTCACGTGCTCGCCGACCACCAGCGCGGCGCACCGCCCCAGATCACCGCGC
>NZ_LZKH01000198.1:0-25076 GCF_001672745.1 Mycobacterium sp. E1386 | reverse complement strand
GGCTTGCTCGGCGCCGCGCTGCAACGGATCGCCGACCGCGGGGGCCCACCCTGGTCGATCGCCGCCACCGCAGCGGCCACCTGGGTATCGGTGGGCGGAACATCGTTGGCGCGCACCGGCTTGGCGATGTCGGAACTGCTGGAACGCGGGGACGTCGAGGCCGCGCGCCGGCTGCTGCCGTCGCTGTGCGGGCGCGATCCGGCCACGCTGGACGGCGCCGGCCTCACGCGTGCGTCGCTGGAATCGATCGCGGAGAACACGTCCGACGCCCAGGTGGCGCCGCTGCTGTGGCGGCGATCGACCAGGGTGGGCCCCCGCGGTCGGCGATCCGTTGCAGCGCGGCGCCGAGCAAGCCGACGGCCCCGACCAGCGCCCCGACGTGCACCGCCCCCGCGGCCCTGCTGTCGCGGTAGGTCACCCGCTCCACACCGGCGGCGACCCGCCCGAAGGCCGCGACCGGATGCCCCCGCACCGGGTCGCCCAGCGCGACGTCGGCAAGGTAGCCGGCCAGCACGCCGGCCAACCGGGTCCGGGTCGCCAACACCCTGGCAGCGTCTCACACGGGGCGCGCCGGCCAGACGAGCCTTGGCGCGGCCTACGCCATGGCGAAGACGGCCGCGACGATCACCACGGCGATCAGCAAGCCGATCACCCACCACATCAGTAGGGATGATTCGAGGGCGCCCGTCGACACGGCCGCCCGGTGGCGCGGCGGCCCGGAGGCCGAGACGCCGAATTGGGTACTCATCTGCCCAGGCGTGCCCGTTTTCGGCCGGTTATAACGTCTCGGCCCTCGGTCGTGGGAGTACATGGTTGACTCAGCGACATGGCGTCGTCCGCGATGAAGCGGCCCGCGACCCGGGTCGCCGACCTGTTGAACCCGGCGGCACTGCTGCTCCCGGCCGCGAACGTGATCATGCAGTTGTCCCTACCCGGCGTCGGGTACGGCGTGCTGGAAAGCCCGGTGGACAGCGGCAACGTGTACAAGCATCCGTTCAAGCGGGCCCGCACCACCGGCACCTACCTCGCGGTCGCCACGATCGGGACCGAGTCCGACCGCGCTTTGATCCGCGGCGCCGTCGACATCGCGCACCGGCAGGTCCGATCCACGTCATCAAGCCCGGTGTCCTACAACGCTTTCGACCCCAAGCTGCAGCTGTGGGTGGCCTCGTGTCTGTACCGCTATTTCATCGACCAGCACGAGTTCCTGCACGGCCCGCTCGACCCGAATGATCCGGCCACCGCCGACGCCGTCTACCTCGACGCCAAGCGGCTGGCCACCACGCTGCAGGTGCCCGATCGCATGTGGCCGCCGGACCGGGCGGCGTTCGACGAGTACTGGAAGCACACGCTCGACGAGCTGCGCATCGACCCTCCGGTACGGGAGCATCTGCGCGGCGTGGCGTCGCTGGCGTTCCTGCCGTGGCCGTTGCGAGTCTTGGCGGGGCCGTTCAACCTCTTTGCGACGACGGGGTTTTTGGCTCCGGAGTTTCGCGCGCTGATGCAGCTGGACTGGTCCCCCGGCCAACAGCGCCGGTTCGAGTGGCTGCTGTCCGCGCTGCGGCTGGCAGACCTCTTCCTGCCGCACGGGATCTGGCTCCTCGGATATCAGATCTACTTGTGGGACATGCGTTTTCGGGCGCGGCGCGGCCGGCGGATCGTCTAGGCCCGCACCGTCGCGAAGAACGCGCCCACGTCCTCGACGAACAGCTCGGGCTGCTCGAACGCGGCGAAGTGCCCGCCGCGCTCCATGGTCGTCCAGTGCGTGATGTTGTAGACCGGCTCGCACCAGCTTCTGGGCGTCTTCAGCAGCTCGCCCGGGAAAGCCGCGACGCCCGTGGGCATTTCGACGCGGCCCAGCTGACCAAAGACCCTGAAGCTCTCCCAGTACAGGCGGGCCGACGACGCGCCGGTGTTGTTCACCCAATAGAGCATCACGTTGTCCAGCAGCTCGTCTCGGGTGAACACATTCTCCGGGTGACCGTCGCAATCGGCCCACGCCCAGAACTTCTCGACGATCCACGCCATTTGCCCCACCGGCGAATCGGCCAGCCCGTAGCCCAGCGTTTGCGGCCGGGTGGACTGCTGCTTGGAATAGCCGGTGCTCCACTCGCGGTGCTCGGCCATTGCGGCCATTGCCCGCTGCTCCTCTTCGGTCGGGTTCTTGAGCGACTCCGGGGTGGGCCGCCCGATCGGCATGTTGAGGTGGATGCCCGCGCAGTGGCCGCCGTTCCGGCCGATCTGGGTGGTCACGGCGGCGCCCCAGTCGCCGCCCTGGGCGCCGTAGCGGTCGTAGCCCAGGCGCAGCATCAACGTCTCCCAGGCCTCGGCGATCTTCTGCACGCCCCAGCCCGTGCGCGTCGGCTTGCCGGAAAACCCGTATCCCGGCAGCGACGGGCAGATCACGTGGAAGGCGTCCTCGGCGCGCCCGGACGTCGGATTGGTCAGCGGCTCGATCACCTTGTGGAACTCCACGATCGAGCCGGGCCAGCCGTGGGTGATCAGCAGCGGGAACGCGTCGTCGTGCGGCGACCGGTGGTGGACGAAATGAATGTCCAGCCCGTCGATCTCGGTGATGAACTGGTCGAAGCGGTTGAGCGCGTCCTCGCGGGAGCGCCAGTCGTACTCGTCGGCCCAATAGCCGGCCAGTTCGCGGGTGTAGGCCAGCGGCATGCCCTGGCTCCAGTCGTCCACGCACTCGGCTTCCGGCCAGCGGGTGCGGGTCAGCCGCGATTGCAGGTCGTCCAGGACGTCGTCGGGGACGTCGATGCGAAACGGTTCCACGGGTTCGACATTCACGCCCCTGAGGCTGCCACACCAGGGCGAGCCATAGAAGTCGATCGACAGCCGAGCCATGTGCCATCATTCGGGCGTGTCCCTTCGTGCCCGCGCCGCGGCCGCCTGGCACATTCTCGGACCCGGGTTTGTCACCGGGTCGTCCGACGACGATCCATCGGGCATTCAGACCTATAGCCAGACCGGTGCCCAATTCGGCTACGCCCAGCTGTGGGTGGCCGCATGGACGTACCCGTTCATGGGTGCGATCCAAGAAATCTGCGGACGGATCGGCATGGTCACCGGCCGCGGGCTGGCGGCGGTGCTGCGCGAGCACTATTCGCGCCGCGTGCTCTACGTGGCCGTGTCGCTGCTGTTGGTCGCCAACACGGTCAATGTCGGTGCCGACCTCGGCGCGATGGCGGCAACCGGTCAGTTGCTCGTTCACGCCCCGCTGCTGGCATGGTTGGCGGTGATCGTCGGGATTTCGCTGGCGCTGCAGATTTCAGTGCCCTACCCGGCTTACGCGCGGTTCCTCAAGTATGTCTGCCTGAGCCTGTTGGCCTACGTCGTGGCGGCGTTCGTCGTCCACCATCCGTGGTGGCCCACGGTGGCGCTCAGCGCGTTCACACCGCATTTCGAATGGTCGCGCGACTATGCGCTGAACATCGTGGCGGTGCTCGGCACCACGATCACGCCCTACTGCTTTTTCTGGGAGGCCGACCAGGAGGCCGAGGAGGATTTCGCCCGCGGGCGGATGAAGTTCTACGGCAAGGGCGTCCCGGTTGTGGTCGAAAGCGATATCCGCGGCATGCGCGCCGACACCGCCGTCGGAATGGGCTTCTCCAACATCGTGCAGTTCTTCATCATCCTGACCTGCGCGTCCGTGCTGCACCCGGCGGGCGTGGTGTCGGTGGACACCCCCGACCAGGCGGCACTGGCCCTGCGGCCGCTGGCCGGCGATCTGACCTATCTGCTGTTCGCGGTGGGGATCATCGGCGTCGGCTTCCTGGCCGTGCCGACGCTGAGCGGCTCGGCCTCCTACGCGCTGTCCGAAGCGCTGGGCTGGAAAGCGGGCCTGGGCTACACATTCCGCGAGGCGCGCGCCTTCTACGTGGTGATCGCCCTGGCCACGCTCGTGGGCGTGGGGCTGAACTTCATCGGGATTCCCCCGTTCCGGATGCTGTATTACGCCGCCGCGGTCAATGGCGTGCTTGCCCCGCCCTTGATGGCGATGATCACGCTGGTCGGCAACAACCGGGCAATCATGGGGCGGCACACCAACAACGGGTTCGCCAACGTGATGGGATGGGCGATCGTCGCGATCATGGGCGTGTGCGCCCTGGCCCTGATCGCGTCGCTGATCGTCGGGCCGTGACCAAAATGAATGCCGACGAGTTCGATGGTGGGCGCGGACGGTATCGAACCGCCGACCGCTGGTGTGTAAAACCAGAGCTCTACCACTGAGCTACGCGCCCGTGCCCGAGGCAGGCTACACGCACAACGCCCGAGTACCCAAAACTCTCAGCCCCGCAAAGCCGCCAGCGCGTCGGTCCACAGCCGCTGGTTGCGGGATTCGCCGGGTTGTTTCATCTCCGCGAACCGGATCACGCCGGAACGGTCGATGACGAAGGTGCCGCGGTTGGGGTAGCCGGCCTCGTCGTTGAATACGCCGTAGGCCTGGCTGACCTCTCCGTGCGGCCAGAAGTCTGACAGCACCGGGAACGTGAATCCGCTCTCCAGCGACCAGATCCGGTGCGTGGGCGGCGGTCCCACCGAGATGGCCAGTGCCGCGCTGTCGTCGTTCTCGAAGTCGGGCAGGTGATCGCGAAGCTGATCCAGCTCGCCCTGGCAGATGCCGGTGAAGGCCAGCGGGAAGAAGACCAACAGGACGTTCTTGGCGCCGCGGTAGGCGCTCAGGCTGACCCGCTGTTGGTTCTGGTCGCGCAGTGTGAAGTCCGGGGCGGTGGCGCCGACGGGCAGCATCAACGCTTCCCGGCTCGGGACTTCGGCTGCACCAGTCGGCTGGCGCTCCAGTCGCCCAGGTTGACCGAGGAGGTCGGCATCAGGCCGGCGGTGGGAGCGGCCTCGGCGATCTCGGCGGGCAGCACGTGGCCGGGCTTGCCGGTCTTGGGCGTCAGCACCCAGATCACGCCGTCCTCGGCCAGCGGGCCGATCGCGTCCATCAGGGTGTCGACCAGGTCGCCGTCCCCGTCGCGCCACCACAGCAGGACGACGTCGACCACCTCGTCGGTGTCCTCGTCGAGCAACTCGGCGCCGCACGCGTCCTCCACGTCAGCGCGGATTTCGTCGTCGGCGTCCTCGTCCCAGCCCCATTCCTGGACAACTTGGTCTCGTTGGATGCCCAGTTTGCGAGCGTAGCTCGAGGCGTTATCCGCCGCGACCACCGTGGAGCCTCCTTAAACCGTCCAGCGCCGTGCGATGGGGATTATCGTCGCACAGCCTCAACCGCGTCGACACCCGCGCCTCACGAGGCGCCTCAGAAGGACGCCAGGCAAAGTTTGAGTGCCTTCGTCTTGGCGTCGTTGAGCCGGTCCACCCGCCGGTTGAATTCCCCCGTCGCCGCGTGGGTGCCGATCGCGTTGGCCACCCCGCGGGCCGCGTCGATATACGAGTTGAACGCGTCCTTCAGCTGCTGGGACAGCGCATCGTTGAAGCTGTTGCTGACCGTGTCGGCGCTGTTGTTCAGCGCGTCGATGGCGGGGCCCTCCGTGGGACCGGTGCCGCGGCCCGCGTTGAACGCGCCGACGAAGATGTTCACCTTGTCGATCGCGTCCTTGCTCGTCGTGGCCAGGTTGTCGCACGAGGTGCGCACCGCCCGGGTGGTCAGCGACTGCTGCCGCTGCGACTCGCGGACCCGCGAGGTCGCCGACGACGCGGACACCGACGCGGACACCGACTGCCGATAAGCCGGGGCCACCTGCGTGTCGGGTCCGGCCGTGCCGTTGGTGACGGTGGTACACCCCACGATCCCCATCAGCGTCGCCGCGATACACCCGAGCGCCAGAGCGCCTCGCCTGGGAAAGCTCCCCGCAAGTACGGCACGCCATCCGATGAGCACGGCTCCTGACGTTACCGGTTGGCTTTGCCGATCGTCCCGCTACGCACGAGTTCGTGTCGGCCGGGTGAACCCGTGCCAGCTACCCGACGTCGGCTAGCCCCGCCAGACGCCGGTGCGGCACGATAGAGGGAGACGGTGCGCAGCACCCCGAGGGCACAAGCCCCGCCAACTACAGGAGCAGTGCGTTGACAACCGAGTTCGCACGCCACGATCTGGCCAAAACCCCTAGCAGCGCAAGCGAACCCGACCGCGTTCGGGTGATTCGCGAAGGCGTCGCGTCGTACCTGCCCGACATCGACCCCGAAGAGACCTCGGAGTGGCTGGAGTCGTTCGACGAACTGCTGGAGCGCTCCGGGCCGGCGCGGGCGCGGTACCTGATGCTGCGGCTGCTGGAACGGGCCGGCGACCAGCGCGTGGCCATCCCGTCACTCACGTCAACCGATTACGTCAACACGATCCCGACGGAACTGGAACCGTGGTTCCCCGGCGACGAGGACGTCGAACGGCGCTTCCGGGCGTGGATCCGGTGGAACGCCGCCATCATGGTGCACCGCGCCCAGCGCCCGGGAGTCGGCGTGGGCGGCCACATTTCGACCTACGCCTCGTCGGCCGCGCTGTACGAGGTCGGCTTCAACCACTTCTTCCGGGGCAAATCGCATCCCGGCGGCGGCGACCAGATTTTCATCCAGGGCCACGCGTCCCCCGGGATTTATGCGCGCGCGTTCCTCGAAGGGCGGCTCAGCGAGGATCGGCTCGATGGCTTCCGCCAGGAACACAGCCATGCCGGCGGTGGGCTGCCGTCCTACCCGCACCCGCGCCTGATGCCCGACTTCTGGGAGTTCCCCACCGTGTCCATGGGCCTGGGCCCGCTCAACGCCATCTACCAGGCGCGGTTCAACCACTACCTGCACGACCGGGGCATCAAGGACACCTCCGACCAGCACGTGTGGTGCTTCCTGGGCGACGGTGAGATGGACGAGCCGGAGAGCCGCGGGCTGGCGCACGTCGGGGCGCTCGAGGGCCTGGACAACCTGACGTTCGTCATCAACTGCAACCTGCAGCGCCTCGACGGGCCGGTGCGCGGGAACGGCAAGATCATCCAGGAACTGGAGTCGTTCTTCCGCGGGGCGGGATGGAACGTCATCAAGGTGGTCTGGGGCCGCGAGTGGGACGCCCTGCTGCACGCCGACCGCGACGGCGCGCTGGTGAACCTGATGAACACCACCCCGGACGGCGACTACCAGACATATAAGGCCAACGACGGCGCCTACGTGCGCGACCACTTCTTCGGGCGCGACCCGCGCACCAAGGCGCTCGTCGAGAACATGACCGATTCCGAGATCTGGAATCTCAAGCGCGGCGGCCACGACTACCGCAAGGTGTACGCCGCCTACCGCGCCGCCGTCGACCACAAGGGCCAGCCAACGGTGATCCTGGCCAAGACCATCAAGGGCTACTCGCTGGGCGCGCACTTCCAGGGCCGCAACGCCACGCACCAGATGAAAAAGCTTGCGCTGGAAGACCTTAAGTGGTTCCGCGACTCCATGCGGATCCCGATCAGCGACGCGCAGCTGGACGAGGACCCCTACCTGCCGCCCTACTACCACCCCGGCCCTGACGCGCCGGAGATCCGCTACATGCTCGACCGTCGCCGCACCCTCGGCGGCTTTCTGCCCGAGCGCCGCACCAAGGCCAAGGCGCTCAAGCTGCCCGGGCGCGAGATCTACTCCGCGCTGAAGAAGGGCTCGGGCACCCAGGAGGTCGCCACCACCATGGCGACCGTGCGCACCTTCAAGGAAGTGTTGCGGGACAAGGAGGTTGGCCCGCGAATCGTGCCGATCATTCCCGACGAGGCGCGCACGTTCGGCATGGACTCGTGGTTCCCGTCGCTGAAGATCTACAACCGCCTCGGCCAGCTGTACACCGCCGTCGACGCGGAGCTGATGCTGGCTTACAAGGAAAGCGAAGTCGGGCAGATCCTGCACGAGGGCATCAACGAGGCGGGCTCGGTGGGCTCGTTCATCGCGGCCGGCACGTCATATGCGACGCACAACGAGCCGATGATCCCGATCTACATCTTCTATTCGATGTTCGGCTTCCAGCGCACCGGCGACGGGCTGTGGGCCGCGGCCGACCAGATGACCCGCGGCTTCCTGCTCGGGGCCACCGCGGGGCGCACCACGCTGACCGGCGAGGGTCTGCAGCACGCCGACGGCCATTCGCTGCTGCTTGCCAGCACCAACCCGGCGGTGGTCGCCTACGACCCGGCCTTCGCCTACGAGATCGCCTACATCGTCGAAAGCGGGCTGGCGCGGATGTTCGGGGACAACCCCGAAGACGTGTACTTCTACATCACCGTCTACAACGAGCCGTACGTGCAGCCGCCGGAGCCGGAGAACTTCGATCCGGAGGGCGTGTTGCGGGGCATCTACCGCTACCGCGCCGCCACCGAACAGCGCGCGAACACCGCCCAGATCCTGGCCTCGGGCGTCGCCATGCCGGACGCGCTGCGGGCGGCCGAGATGCTGGCCGCCGAGTGGGACGTCGCCGCCGACGTCTGGTCGGTGACCAGCTGGGGCGAACTCAACCGCGACGGCGTGGCCGTCGAGAGGGCGAAGCTGCGTCACCCCGACCGGCCCGCCGGGACCGCCTACGTCACCCAGGCCCTGTCGAACGCCGCCGGCCCGGTGATCGCCGTGTCGGACTGGATGCGCGCCGTCCCCGAGCAGATCCGGCCATGGGTGCCCGGCACCTTCGTCACCCTGGGCACCGACGGGTTCGGTTTCTCGGACACCCGGCCCGCCGCGCGCCGCTATTTCAACACCGACGCCGAGTCGCAGGTGGTCGCGGTGCTGGAAGCGTTGGCGCGCGACGGCGAAATCGACCCCTCGGTTCCGGTCGCGGCCGCCCGCCAGTACAAGATCGATGACGTGCAGGCCGCCCGCGGGCAGAGCGCCGAGGCGGGGACGGCCACGTAGCGGGGTTTCGCTGGGACGCGAGCGCCCGGCCAGCCGGGCGGCGGGACGTGAGCATGCGGCCAGCCGCACATTCGGCGTCGAGCGTGCGGCTGGCCGCACACTCGACCGCGGCGCACAGCGCACCTCGCCGACGCTTTGGCGGTAACTTCCAAAAAGTGGCGTAGGTTTTAGGGGTGAATGACAACCCGTTCGCCGGCCCCTTCGCCAAGCAGCCCCGGTCGCCGCTCGAACTTCTGGACACCGTGCCGGATTCGGTCCTGCGCCGGTTGAAGCAGTACTCCGGCCGGCTGGCCACCGAGGCGGTCTCGGTGATGCAGGACCGGTTGCCGTTCTTTGCCGACCTGGAGGCCTCCCAGCGGGCCAGCGTCGCCCTGGTGGTGCAAACGGCGATCAACAACTTCGTCGAATGGATGCAGGACCCCCACAGCAACGTCAGCTACACCGCGCAGGCCTTCGAGCTGGTGCCCCAGGACCTCGCCCGCCGGATCGCGTTGCGGCACAGCGTGGACATGGTGCGCGTCACCATGGAGTTCTTCGAAGAGGTGCTGCCGCTGGTGGCCCGCTCCGAAGAGCAGCTGACCGCCCTGACCGTGGGCGTCCTGAAGTACAGCCGCGACCTGGCCTTCACCTCGGCCTCGGCCTACGCGAACGCGGCCGAGGCGCGCGGCACCTGGGACAGCCGGATGGAGGCCAGCGTCGTCGACGCGGTGGTCCGCGGCGACACCGGCCCGGAGCTGTTGTCCCGGGCCGCGGCGCTCAACTGGGACACCACCGCCCCCGCGACGGTCGTGGTCGGGGTCCCCGCGCCGGGCCCCGGCGGATCGACGGGACCGGGCGACGACCAGCGGGCCAGCCAGCACGTCCGCGACATCGCCGCCCGGCACGGCCGCGCCGCCCTCACCGATGTGCACGGCACCTGGCTGGTCGCTGTCGTATCGGGCCAACTGTCGCCCACCGACAAATTCCTCGGCGACTTGCTGGAGGCGTTCTCCGACGGCCCGGTGGTCATCGGGCCGACGGCGCCCATGCTGACCGCGGCCTACCACAGCGCCAGCGAGGCGATCTCCGGGATGAACGCCGTCGGCGGCTGGCGGGGGGCGCCCCGCCCCGTGCCGGCGCGCGAACTCCTGCCCGAACGCGCCCTGATGGGGGACGCCTCGGCGATCGTGGCGTTGCACACCGACGTCATGGGGCCGTTGGCCGCGGCGGGCCCCACGCTCATCGAGACCCTTGACGCTTACTTAGATTGTGGCGGCGCGATTGAAGCTTGTGCCAGAAAGTTGTTCGTTCATCCAAACACCGTCCGCTACCGGCTCAAGCGGGTCACCGACTTCACGGGGCGCGATCCCACGCAGCCCCGCGACGCGTATGTGCTGCGAGTGGCGGCGACGGTTGGCCAGCTCAACTACCCCACCGCTCCCGCTAGCGTCGGCACCAACGCGATGCCGCCGGTTCCGCTGCCGGTCAGGGCCGCTATTGGGGGTCAATCCGAGGCACAGTGACCCAGGCCACAGATCGCGGCGCGGTATCGAACATGTAGCTTACGGAGCTATTTTGTGGGGACTACACAAAAACCTAAGACGAGGTTCATAATCTGTTACACCCGCCAAAACCGTTTCCACAGTGTTCTCTTAAACACGTGATCGCATTGCTTGCGCCCGGACAGGGTTCGCAGACCGAGGGGATGCTCTCGCCGTGGCTCGACCTGCCGGGTGCCGCGGACCAGCTCGACCTGTGGTCGAAGGCCAGCGGCCTCGACCTGGTCCGGCTGGGCACCACCGCGTCGACCGAGGAGATCACCGACACCGCGGTCACCCAGCCCCTGGTCGTGGCGGCCACCCTGCTGGCCCACCAGGAGCTCACCAAGCGCGGCCTGCTGTCGTCCGCGGAACTCATCGTGGCCGGCCACTCCGTCGGCGAGATCGCGGCCTACGCGATCGCCGGTGTGATGGCCGCCGATGACGCCGTCGCGCTGGCCGCCACCCGCGGCGCCGAAATGGCCAAGGCCTGTGCCATCGAGCCGACCGGCATGTCCGCGGTGCTCGGCGGTGACGAGGCCGAGGTGTTGGCCCGCCTCGAGCAGCTCGACCTGTTCCCCGCCAACCGCAACGCCGTCGGCCAGATCGTCGCCGCCGGCCCGCTGACGGCGCTGGAGAAGCTGGCCGAGGACCCGCCGGCCAAGGCCCGCGTCCGCGCCCTCGGGGTGGCCGGGGCGTTCCACACCAAGTACATGGCTCCGGCCCTCGACCGCTACGCCGCCGCGGCAGCCGCGGTCGCGACCGCCGAGCCCACCGCCACGCTGCTGTCCAACCGCGACGGGCAGCCCGTCGCCTCGGCGGCGGCGGCGATGGACGCGCTGGTCGCTCAGCTCACCCAGCCGGTGCGCTGGGACCTGTGCACGGCCACCATGCGTGACCGGGAAATCACGGCGGCGGTGGAGTTCCCCCCTGCGGGCACTCTGACCGGAATCGCCAAACGCGAACTTCGGGGG
This sequence comes from Mycobacterium sp. E1386, assembly GCF_001672745.1. Lineage (NCBI taxonomy): Bacteria > Bacillati > Actinomycetota > Actinomycetes > Mycobacteriales > Mycobacteriaceae > Mycobacterium > Mycobacterium sp. E1386. The sequence goes on along the minus strand of NZ_LZKH01000198.1, from coordinate 13,750 downwards.
GTTACGACCCGCGCCGTCAAAGCACCCGCAGACCTGGACGCACTGGCCGAACTCTAAAAGCCGCTTCCAGTACAACCACATACCGCTCTAAAGAACATTCTGTTCGATCAACACAACACATTACGAAGGGAAGAGGCTGTGGCCGTCACTCAAGAAGAAATCATTGCCGGTATTGCGGAGATCATCGAAGAGGTCACCGGTATCGAGCCGTCCGAGGTCACCCCGGAGAAGTCGTTCGTCGACGACCTGGACATCGACTCGCTGTCGATGGTTGAGATCGCGGTGCAGACCGAGGACAAGTACGGCGTGAAGATCCCGGACGAGGACCTCGCCGGTCTGCGCACCGTCGGTGACGTCGTCGCCTACATCCAGAAGCTCGAGGAAGAAGACCCCGAAGCCGCCGCAGCGCTGCGCGCCAAGCTGGAGTCGGAGAACCCCGACGCCGTTGCCAACGTCAAGGCGAGGCTGGAAGCGGACAAGTGAGCAAGCCTTCCACTGCCAATGGCGGTTACCCCAGCGTTGTGGTAACCGCCGTCACGGCGACGACATCGATCGCGCCGGACATCGAGAGCACGTGGAAGGGTCTGTTGGCCGGCGAAAGCGGCATCCACGTACTCGAAGACGAGTTCGTCACCAAGTGGGACCTGCCCGTCAAGATTGGCGGTCACCTCAAGGAGCCCATCGACGAGCACATGAGCAGGCTCGACCTGCGGCGTATGTCCTACGTCCAACGGTTGGCCAAGATGCTCAGCACTCAGCTCTGGGAATCCGCCGGCAGCCCGGAGGTCGACCCCGACCGGTTCTCGGTCGTGGTCGGCACCGGTCTGGGTGGCGCCGAGCGGATCGTGGAGAGCTACGACCTGATGAACGAGGGTGGCCCCCGCAAGGTGTCGCCGCTGGCCGTTCAGATGATCATGCCCAACGGCGCCGCGGCGGTGGTGGGCCTGCAGCTGGGCGCCCGGGCCGGGGTGATCACCCCGGTGTCGGCGTGCTCGTCCGGCTCGGAGGCGATCGCGCACGCGTGGCGCCAGATCGCAATGGGTGACGCCGACTTCGCCGTCTGCGGCGGTGTCGAGGGTCCCATCGAGGCGCTGCCCATCGCGGCGTTCTCCATGATGCGGGCCATGTCCACTCGCAACGACGAGCCCGAGCGTGCATCGAGGCCGTTCGACAAGGACCGCGACGGCTTCGTGTTCGGTGAGGCCGGGGCCTTGATGATCATCGAGACCGAAGAGCACGCCAAGGCCCGCGGCGCCAAGCCGCTGGCCCGGTTGATGGGTGCCGGCATCACGTCGGACGCGTTCCACATGGTCGCGCCGGCGGCGGACGGCGTGCGCGCCGGCCGGGCGATGCAACGGTCACTCGAGTTGGCTGGCTTGTCCCCCAAGGACATTGACCACGTCAACGCCCACGGGACGGCGACGCCGATCGGCGACACAGCCGAGGCGAACGCCATCCGGGTCGCCGGCTGCGAGCAAGCAGCGGTGTACGCGCCGAAGTCGGCGCTGGGCCACTCCATCGGCGCGGTCGGCGCGCTGGAATCTGTTCTCACGGTATTGAGCCTTCGGGACGGCGTGATACCGCCAACACTGAATTACGAAACGCCAGACCCTGAGATCGACCTTGATGTTGTCGCGGGCGAACCTCGCTACGGCGATTTCCGTTACGCGATCAACAACTCGTTCGGCTTCGGTGGTCACAACGTGGCGCTCGCCTTCGGGCGGTACTGAGCACGATGTCCGGTGACGACGCGGGCCGCAAGCGGCCCGAGGAGGAACCGGACAAGTACGGAAGGAACGTTCGCAAGACCCATGACAGAGCTGGTTACCGGGAAGACACTCCCGAACGTGGTCGTCACTGGCGTCGCCATGACGACCGCGCTGGCCACTGACGCCGAAAACACCTGGAAGCTGTTGCTGGACGGCCAAAGTGGTATCCGCAGGCTCGAGGACCCGTTCGTCGAGGAGTTCGACCTGCCGGTGAAGATCGGCGGGCACCTGTTAGAGGAATTCGACAGTCAGATGACCCGCGTCGAGCTGCGCCGGACGGGTTATCTGCAACGGATGTCCACCATCTTGAGCCGACGGGTCTGGGAGAACGCCGGCTCGCCGGAGGTCGATTCCGACCGCTTGCTGGTGTCGATCGGCACCGGCCTGGGCTCGTCGGAGGAGATGGTCTTCAGCTACGACGACATGCGCGCCCGTGGCATGAAGGCCGTCTCTCCGCTGGGTGTGCAGAAGTACATGCCCAACGGCGCCGCCGCGGCGGTGGGCCTGGAACGGCACGCCAAGGCCGGCGTGATCACGCCGGTGTCGGCGTGCGCGTCCGGTTCCGAGGGTGTCGCCCAGGCCTGGCGCAACATCGTTTTCGGTGAGGCCGACATCGCTATCTGCGGTGGGGTCGAGACCAAGATCGAAGCGGTGCCGATCGCGGCCTTCGCCCAGATGCGCATCGTGATGTCGACGAAGAACGACGACCCGGCGGGCGCGTGCCGCCCGTTCGACCGGGATCGCACCGGCTTCGTGTTCGGCGAGGCGGGCGCGCTCATGGTGATCGAGACCGAGGAGCACGCCAAGGCTCGTGGGGCCAACATCCTGGCCCGGATCATGGGTGCCAGCATCACTTCGGACGGTTACCACATGGTGGCGCCGGATCCCAACGGGCTCCGGGCCGGGTATGCGATGAGCCGGGCGATTCAGCTGGCCGGCCTGACTCCTGGCGACATCGACCACGTTAACGCGCACGCCACCGGCACTTCGGTGGGTGACGTCGCGGAGAGCAAGGCGATCGGCAACGCGTTGGGTAGCCACAAGCCGGCGGTGTACGCACCCAAGGCGGCTCTGGGTCACTCCGTCGGCGCGGTGGGTGCGGTCGAGTCGATCCTGACGGTGCTCGCCCTGCGGGACCAGGTCGTTCCGCCGACGCTGAACCTCGAAAACCAGGATCCCGAAATCGATTTGGACGTGGTGGCGGGTAAGCCGCGGCCGGGCAACTACCAGTACGCCATCAACAACTCGTTCGGATTCGGCGGGCACAACGTCGCCATCGCCTTCGGGCGGTACTGATCAGCGCTTCCTCACCAGAGAGCACACCGGAAACAAGGAGACCTGCGATGACAATCATGGCCCCCGCGTCGGTCGGCGAGTCGCTCGACCCCAGGGACCCGTTGCTGCGTCTGAGCAACTTCTTCGACGAGGGCAGCGTCGAGCTGCTGCACGAGCGTGACCGCTCGGGTGTGCTTGCGGCGTCGGGCACCGTCAACGGCGTGCGGACCATCGCGTTCTGCACCGACGGGACCGTGATGGGCGGTGCCATGGGCGTCGAGGGCTGTGCCCACATCGTCAACGCCTATGACACCGCCATCGAGGAGCAGAGCCCCATCGTGGGCATCTGGCACTCCGGCGGGGCGCGCCTGGCCGAGGGCGTCAAGGCGTTGCACGCGGTCGGGACGGTGTTCGAGGCGATGATTCGCGCGTCCGGATATGTCCCGCAGATCTCGGTGGTCGTCGGTTTCGCCGCCGGGGGTGCGGCCTACGGCCCCGCGCTGACCGACGTCATCGTGATGGCGCCAGAAAGCCGGGTGTTCGTCACCGGGCCCGACGTGGTGCGCAGCGTCACCGGTGAGGACGTCGACATGGCATCCCTCGGCGGCCCGGAGACCCACCACAAGAAGTCCGGCGTGTGCCACATCGTCGCCGACGACGAGCTCGACGCCTACGAGCGTGGCCGCCGCCTGGTCGGATTGTTCTGCCAGCAGGGTCATTTCGACCGCAGCAGGGCCGAGGCCGGTGACACCGATATCCACGCGCTGCTGCCCGAATCGGCTCGGCGGGCCTACGACGTACGTCCGATCGTGACCGCGATCCTGGATGACGAGACGCCGTTCGACGAGTTCCAGGCCAACTGGGCGCCGTCGATGGTGATCGGGCTGGGCCGGCTGTCCGGCCGCACGGTGGGCGTCCTGGCCAACAACCCGTTGCGGCTGGGTGGCTGCCTGAACTCCGAAAGCGCCGAGAAGGCAGCACGATTCGTGCGCCTGTGCGACGCGTTCGGCATCCCGCTGATCGTGGTCGTCGATGTTCCCGGCTACCTGCCCGGCGTAGACCAGGAGTGGGGCGGCGTGGTGCGTCGCGGCGCCAAGCTGCTGCACGCGTTCGGCGAGTGCACGGTTCCGCGCGTCACACTGGTCACCCGAAAGACCTACGGCGGGGCCTACATCGCGATGAACTCCCGCTCGCTCAACGCGACCAAGGTGTACGCCTGGCCGGACGCCGAGGTGGCGGTGATGGGCGCGAAGGCCGCCGTCGGCATCCTGCACAAGAAGAAGCTGGCCGCCGCGGCCGATCACGAGCGCGAAGCGCTGCACGACCAGCTGGCCGCCGAGCACGAGAAGATCGCCGGCGGCGTGGACAGCGCCATCGAGATCGGTGTGGTCGACGAGAAGATCGACCCCTCGCACACCCGCAGCAAGCTCACCGAGGCGCTGGCCCAGGCGCCGGCACGCCGCGGGCGCCACAAGAACATTCCGCTGTAAGTCCCACCGGCGCCGCCGCACCGCTCTCCCACCATTGGGCGACCCACGGATTTGATATCACCGGCGCTATCGAATACGGCAGGGCGGTCATGATCTGCAGAGGATCTTCGTAAGCGCCTGGCGCAGTTCGCCTTCCGGGTCCGCGGGCAGCGCATCGGCACGCCAGCCGACGAAATCGTCCGGGCGGATCAACAGCGCGCCTTCGGGAGTGAGTCCGGTGACCGCCGCCCACTCGTCGCTATCGATGCGGTGGGCGGCTACCGACACTGAAGCTGCGGCGGCACACCAGCGTTCGTCGCCTGTCAGCACGGTGAAGCCGGGCCCCAGCAGGTCGAGCGTCGACACGCCGTCGCGCACCCACACGTGCGGAACCCGGGTGCCGGGCTGAGCGCGTAACTCCCCCACGAGCTGCACGGCGTCCGAATCGACCGCAGGCCCGTCGAGGCTCACCACCGCGGCCGAGCGGTATCGGTAACCGATGAGAAGTTCGAACATCGAGCACTCCTCGTCAGCCGGCAGTTGCGGGACCTCCCCGCCCGGGGACAGCACGGCCACCGTCGGGCCGGTCAGCGACTGCCGGGCGGCGAACCGCCCCACCGGGTGCCGCTCGGCCTGGTAGGTGTCCAGCAGTGCCGGATCGGCGGTCCCGTCCACCACGGCGGCCAGTTTCCAGGCCAGGTTGTGCGCACTCTGGATGGCGGTGTTGGCTCCCCCCGCCTTGAACGGCGGCATGGTGTGCGCCGAATCGCCGACGAGAAAGGTTCGACCACATTCGAATTGGTCGGCCACCTGCTCGTAGGGCTGCCAGGCCGCGACCTCGATGACGTCGATATCGATCCGCTCGCCGATCGCTTTGGTGAGCACATCGCGGCAGCGTTGCGGGGTGAACTGCTCCGAGGTCTCCCCGGTGGCGGGGAAGTACGTGGTGATGAACATCCCTAGCTCGCCGTCGACCAACAGAAAGATGCCATCAACATCAGAGTTCTTGACCTGCACGGCATCCCCGTCGGCCAACTGCGACACGAACTTCGTCCAGGGCGCGCGGAAGTAAATGAACACGACGAAGATCGGTAATGCGCCATGACCGGACGTGGTGATGCCCAGCCAGTTCCGGACCGGGCTGTGCACGCCGTCGGCAGCGACGAGGTAGTCGGCGTGGACAGTCTCGGACTCCCCGGTGTCGCGGTCGCGGACCACGGCGGTGACGCCCGCCCCGTCCTGCTCGAGCGACACGACTTCCGTCCCGTACCGCACCTCGCTACCCCGTCGGCGGGTGTCGGCGAGCAGGATCGGCTCCAGCCTGCTCTGCGGGCAGTACTGCGCGGCGGGCTCCGGGCTGAGCGCGTCAAGTCCCGCGAAGATCGAGTTGACGTCGATGGCCAGTCGTTCCTCGGCGCTGTTGAGCGTGGGCCTGACCATCATGGTCGAAACGTGGTCGGCGACCGCATGTACTTCGTCGCCGAGTCCCAGGCCGCGCAGGATTTCCAGGGTGCGGAAGCTCAGATTGCGGGCCTTCGGATAAATGAAGATCTCCCGCCGCTTCTCCACCAGTAGGGAGCGCACTCCGTGTTTGGCCAGCAGCGCCGAGGTGGCCAGGCCGGCGGCGCCGGCACCGACGATGAGCACGGGAACGCGGAGGGTCGTCATCCACAAAATGATAGTCGCTGTCATTCAGAATTGACAGTCACATTCAGTGCCACCGCGACCCGCTAACCGAACCGCGCGACGAACTCCTCCGCCACCGCCACCACGCGCTCGCGATCGGACGCGACCAATCCGATGCGCGTCCGCCGATCCAGGACGTCCGAGACGTCCAGCGCGCCCTCATGGGTGATGGCGTACTCGAATTCCGCCCGGGTGACGTCGATGCCCTCGGCCACTGGCTCGGCCGGGCGCTTGCAGCCGGCGGCGGCGACGACCTTTGCCGCCTCCGCGCCGTAGCGCCGCACCAGCGACGCCGGCAACCCGGCGACCGAGCCCGAGCCGGCCGACCCCGGGTTGCCGGGCGCGCCGATCAGCGGCAGGTCGTGGGTCCGGCACTTCGCGGCGCGCAGGTGCCGCAGGCCGATCGCCCGGTCCAGCACATCCTGTGCCATGTAGCGGTATTCGGTCAGCTTGCCGCCGATCACGCTGATGATCCCCGACGCCGACTCGACGACGGCGTGCTCGCGCGAGACGTCGGCGGTGCGGCCCTCCCCGGTGTCGATCAGCGGCCGCAGGCCCGCGTACGCCCCGATGACGTCGGCGGGGCCGAGCGCGACCCCCAACGCGGTGTTGACCGTTTCCAGCAGGAACGCGACCTCGTCCGCCGACGGGGTGGGCACGTCCGGGATCGGCCCGGGAGCATCTTCGTCGGTCAGTCCCAGGTAAACCCGGCCGAGCTGCTCGGGCATGGCGAACACGAACCGGTTGAGCTCGCCGGGTATCGGAACCGTCAGCGCCGCAGTGGGATTGCCGAAAGCCTCGGCATCGAACACCAAATGGGTGCCGCGGCTGGGTCGCAGCCGCAACAGGCCGTCGATCTCGGCCGCCCACACCCCGGCCGCGTTGATGACCGCCCGGGCCGAGACATCGAACGACTGCCCGGTGCGCTGGTCGGTCAGCCGCACCGAGGTGCCGGTGGCGTTCGAGGCCGCCACATAGGTCAGGATCCGGGCGCCGTGCTGCGCCGCGGTGCGGGCGACCGCGGTGACCAGCCGGGCGTCGTCGATCAACTGCCCGTCGTAGGCCAGGAGGCCGCCATCCAGGCCGTCACGCCGAACGGTGGGCGCCATCTGCACGACGCGCTCGGGCCCGATTCGACGCGACCGCGGCAGCGTCGACGACGACGTGCCCGCCAGCACCCGCAACGCGTCCCCCGCCAGGAATCCGGCGCGCACCAGCGCGCGCTTGCCCCGTCCCATGGACGGCAGCAACGGGACCAGTTGCGGCATCGCATGAACGAGATGAGGGGCGTTGCGGCTCATCAGGATTCCGCGTTCGATGGCGCTGCGCCGGGCGATCCCCACGTTGCCGGTCGCCAGGTAGCGCAGGCCGCCATGCACCAGCTTGGAACTCCAGCGGCTGGTGCCGAAGGCCAGGTCGTGCTTTTCCACCAGCGCCACCCGCAATCCGCGCGACGCGGCATCCAAAGCGATGCCGGCTCCCGTGATGCCGCCACCGATCACGATGACGTCCAGCGGTTCGCCGTCGGCCAGCGCCGTCAGGTCGGCCGTGCGGCGGGCGGCGTTGAGCGCGGTGGGGTCGGGTATCACGACAGGTACCCGTTCAGCGAGTAGGCGAGTTCGCCGGCCAGCGTTTCGGCGTCCAGGAGCGGTTCGACGATCTGCGCCGACTGAATGGTCGACTGGGCGATCAGCAACACCATGGTCGCCATCTGGACCGGGTCACCGGCGCGCACGCTGCCGTTGCGCTGGGCGACTCGCAGCCGGGCGGCGAGGGCGTCGATCAGCATGTGCTGGCTGGTCCCGAGGCGCTCGGTGATGTAGATCGGCGCGAGCTCGGAATGCAGCACGGACATCACGAGCCGGTCCTGGCGCAACAGATTGGCCACCGTAACGATCTGTCGCACAAGCGATTCCCGGTCGTCACCGAGCAGGGGCGCGTCCCGCATCACCTCCGTGACGTGCCGGGTCAGCAGCGCCGCCACGATCGATTGGGTGTCCGGCCAGCGCCGGTACACGGTCGGCCTGCTGACGCCCGCCCGCCGGGCGATCTCGGCGAGGGTCACCCGGTCTACCCCGTAATCGACCACACAGCTGGCCGCTGCCGCGAGGATGCGCTCTCCCGTGTCCACCGGCGCTTGAGCGTTACTGATTGACAGCATGTGTAATACTGTAACGCATGACGCAACCCGAGGGCCTCCTGCCCCCGATGAAATGGAACGCGTGGGGAGATCCCGCCGCAGCCAAGCCGCTCTCCGAGGGGATCAGGGCGCTGCTGAAACAGGCTGTGGGCGTGGAGGATTCCGCCGCGGCCGAACTCGAACTCGATCAGGTGCGCGTGCGCCCGTCGGCGTTGGCGCAGGCGCATCGCGACGCGCTGGCCGAGCTCGTCGGCGCCGCATATTGTCGCACCGACGACCGGGATCGGCTGCTGCACGCCGGCGGCAAGTCCACGATCGACCTGCTGCGCCGCAAGGACGCGGGCGTGCAGGACGCGCCCGACGCCATCCTGCTGCCGGGCGACGAGGATGCCGTCGCCACGGTCCTGCGCTACTGCTCCCACCACCGCATCGCCGTCGTTCCGTTCGGCGGCGGCACCAGCGTGGTCGGCGGTTTGGATCCCATTCGCGGTGAGTTCCCAGCCGTGGTGTCCCTCGACCTGCGCCGCCTCGATCGGCTGATCTCCCTCGACGAAGTGTCCGGCCAGGCCGTTTTCGAAGCCGGCGTCACCGGTCCGGACGCGGAGCGTTTGCTTGGCGCCCAAGGCTTTTCGCTCGGGCATTTTCCGCAGAGCTTCGAATACGCGACCATCGGCGGTTTCGCCGCGACCCGCTCGTCCGGGCAGGACTCGGCGGGCTACGGCCGGTTCAACGACATGGTGCGCGGCCTGCGCGTCGTGACCCCGGTGGGCACCATGGACCTGGGGCGTGCCCCCGAGTCCGCCGCCGGCCCCGACCTGCGCCAGCTGATGATCGGCTCCGAGGGCGCCTTCGGCGTCATCACCCAGGTGCGGCTGCGCGTGCACCGCGTCCCGGAAGCCGTTCGCCACGAAGCGTGGTCGTTCCCCGATTTCGAGACCGGGGCCGCCGCCCTGCGCGCCGTCACCCAGACTGCCACCGGCCCCACCGTCATCCGGCTTTCCGACGAGGCCGAGACGGGAGTCAACCTGGCCACCACCGAGTCGATCGGCGAAAGTCAGATCACCGGCGGCTGCCTGGCGATCACGGTGTTCGAGGGCACCGAGGAGCACGTCGAGAGCCGGCACGCCGAAACCAGCGCCCTGCTGGCGGCGCACGGCGCAACGTCGCTGGGCGCAGCGCCGGCGCGGGCGTGGGAACACGGCCGGTACGGCGCGCCGTATCTGCGCGATTCGCTGCTCTCGGCGGGCGCGCTCTGCGAGACGCTGGAGACCGCCACCGACTGGTCCAATATTTCTGCGCTCAAAGCCGCTGTAACGCAAGCCCTCACCGAGGCGCTGGCCGAGACCGGCACACCGGCGCTGGTGATGTGCCACATCTCGCACGTCTACCCCACCGGTGCGTCGTTGTACTTCACCGTCGTCGCCGGCCAGCGCGGCAACCCGATCGAACAATGGCAGGCCGCGAAAAGGGCGGCGTGCGACGCGATCATGGCCACCGGCGGCACGATCACCCACCACCACGCGGTCGGCGCCGACCACCGGCCCTGGATGGCCGACGAGGTTGGCGAGCTGGGGGTGCAAGTCTTACGCGCGGTCAAGGCGACCCTGGACCCGGCCGGAATCCTCAATCCCGGCAAGCTGATTCCATGAACCGGCGCGAGATCGCGAAAGTGATCGCGCTGACCAATCCCGTCTCCGGGCACGGCGCCGCGATCCGGGCGGCGGAGCGGGCGATCGCGCGGCTGCACCACCACGGCGTCGAGGTCGTCGAGATCATCGGCGACGACGCGCAAGACGCGCGCTACCTGGTGAGCGCGGCACTGGAAAAGGGTGCCGACGCGGTGATGGTGACCGGCGGCGACGGCGTCGTCTCCAACGCGCTGCAAGTGCTCGCGGGCACCGACATCCCTATCGGCATCGTGGCGGCGGGAACGGGTAACGACCACGCTCGCGAATTCGGGCTCCCCACAAAGGATCCGGAAGCAGCCGCGGACATCATCGTCGACGGCTGCACCGAAACCATCGACCTGGGCCGGATTCGCGGCGAAAGCGGCGTCGACAAGTGGTTCGGCACCGTGGCGGCCACCGGATTCGACTCCCTGGTGACCGACCGGGCCAACCGGATGACCTGGCCGGACGGGCGGTTGCGGTACTACCTCGCGATGCTCGCCGAGTTATCGCAGTTGCGGTTGTTGCCGTTTCGCATGGTGCTGGACGGGACGCGAGAGATCGACGCCCACATGACGCTGGCCGCCTTCGGCAACACCCGCAGCTATGGCGGGGGCATGCTGATCTGTCCCCACGCCGATCACACCGACGGCCTGCTCGACATCACCATGGTGCACTCCGCGTCGCGGACGAAGCTGGTCCGCCTGTTCCCCACCGTGATGAAAGGCACCCACGTCAATCTCTCGGAGGTGAGCACGACGCGGGCCAAGTCCGTGCACATCGAGTGCCCGGGCATCAACGTCTACGCCGACGGCGACTTCGCCTGCCCGCTGCCCGCGGAGATCAGCGCGGTTCCGGGCGCGCTACGGGTTTTGCGCCGAGCCGACGACCAATAGCAGCTCGCGGAATTTGATATCGCCCGCGATATCAAATTCGGCGGTCGCCTAATGGTCTCCGGAGAGCTAGCCGACTCCCCGGCTGAGCCAGGTCACCTCGCCGACCTCGCCGCCGTCGCGGTACGCCTCGAGGGCGTCGTCCCAAGCCGTTCCCAGGACCGTGTCCAGCTCGGCGGCCAGGGTGTCGGCGCCCTGCGCCATCAGCGCCCGCAGCCGCATCTCCCCGACCATGACGTCGCCGTTGGCGCTCATCGCCCCGCTCCACAGGCCGAGCTGCGGGGTGTGGCTGAACCGCTGGCCGTCCACTCCGGGGCTGGGGTCCTCGGTGACCTCGAACCGCAGCACGGACCAGGAGCGCAGGGCATTGGCCAGCCTGGCGCCGGTGCCGACCGGTCCGACCCAGTTGGTGACCGCGCGCAGTTGTCCGGGCATGGCCGGCTGCGGCGTCCACGTGAGGTTCGCCTTCGCCCCAAGGGTCGACGACAACGCCCACTCGACATGCGGGCATACCGCTGCCGGCGAGGCGTGCACGTACACCACGCCCGTGGTGACGTCGGCGAATTGATTCGACGCACGCATATCCTGCTCCTTCGGTTCCGCGAGGGACGTCTTCCCCAACGACCTGGCGGACCTACAAGCAGGATCTGCTAACTATTTTGTGTGTCGTGCGTGTCTATTGTGCCTTGTGATACCCGTGTTGCGCTAGTGTGCATTTTCCATCAGCCGAATTCGGCTATCACGGCATCGGAAATCGCCGGCCAGGGCCGCAGCGCCCACTCCCCGAAATCGCGGTTGGTAAGGGCCACCAGCGCCAGGTCACGTTCGGGATCTGCCCAGATGAAACCGCCCGACTGGCCGAAATGGCCGTACGTTCGCGGCGAGTTGCGGGCGCCGGTCCAGTGCGGCGATTTGGCGCCCCTGATCTCGAAACCCAGCCCCCAGTCGTTGGGCCGCTGCACGCCGTAGCCGGGCAACACACCGTCCAGACCGGGAAATTGCACCGTGGTCGCCTCGGCGTGCAGTTCGGCCGACACGGTGGACGGGCGCAGCAGGTCGACGGCGAAAGCCGCCAGGTCCGCCACCGTCGACGTGGCCCCGAACCCCGCGGCCGGCGCGCCGCCGTCCAGCCGGGTGGCGGCCATGCCCAGCGGTTCGCAGACCGCTTCGGCCAGGTAGCGGCCGAACTCGATGCCGGATTCGCGCTCGACGACCTGGGCCAGCACGGTGAAGCCGTGGTTGGAGTAGATGCGCCGCGCTCCCGGGGCGGCGAGCACGTGATCGTTGTGCAGGGCCAGGCCTGACGCGTGCGCCAGCAGGTGGCGGATCGTGGCGCCCGGCGGGCCGGCGGTGGTGTCCAGGTCGACGACACCCTCTTCGACGGCCACGTGCACTGCGCGGGCCACCAGCGGCTTGGTCACCGAGGCCAGCTCGAACACCCGCTCGGTGTCCCCGTGGCCGGCCAGCACCCCATCGGGTCCGATCACCGCCGCGGCGGCGGCCTCGACCGGCCAATCAGCCAGCGCGTCGAGGGCCGCCATCATTTCCGAGCGATGTAGTAGTTGTTGATCGGGTCCGACTCGATCTCGGCCACCCGCACGTCGTCGAACCCGGCCTCGCCGAGCATCGCGGTGGCCAGCTGTGTCCCCCAGGCGGTGCCCAGCCCCGCGCCGTCCAGCGCCAGCGACACCGTCATGCAGTGCATCAGCGACGTGGTGTACAGGTAGGTGCTCATCGGGATGCCGACGTTGTCCTCGAGCCGGCTCGACGCCTTGATGTCGGCCATCAGCAGCACGCCGCCGGGCCGCAGGGCGCGGTGGATGTTCTCCAGCACCCGCGCCGGGTGGGCCTGGTCGTGGATGGCGTCGAACACCGTGATGACGTCGTAGGCGTCCCGCCTGTCCAGCTCCGCCAGGTTGTGGCTCTCGAAGGTCGCGTTCGCCAAGCCGAGGTCAGTCGCCTCGCGGGCGCCGACGGCGATCGCCTCGTCGGAGAAGTCGATGCCGGTGAAGCGGCTGGCCGGGAACGCCCGCGCCATCACGTTGACCGCATGCCCGCTGCCGCAGCCGAAGTCCGCCACGTCGGCGCCCGAGCGCAGGCGCTCGACGAGGCCGTCGACCAGCGGCAGCACCACATCGACCAACGCGTTGTCGTAGACCACGCCGCTCTGCTCGGCCATCAGCGCGTGGAACCGGGGGAACTCGCTGTAGTGCAGGCCGCCGCCCTCGCGGTAAGTCAGGTCGGTGTGGCACACCCCGCAGGCGATGATGTCGACCAGGGCCTCGCCCGGTCCGGGGTCCGGGACGACGATGTCCACCAGCTCGACGGGCTCGCCCTTTTTTCGTGAAATCACGCCGCGCACTGTCTGACTCATGGCCACCAACCTACGGTGTACCGTCGCTGAGCATGACGGCACCTGAGACCGGTGAGGAATTCGCCGGACGAATCGCCGCGGCCATCGACGGGGCCAGCCTGACGCTGTTGCTGAGCATCGGGCACCAGACCGGTCTGCTGGACACGATGGCGGGGCTGGCCGCCGCAACCAGCGCGCAGATCGCCGAAGCGGCCGGTCTCAACGAGCGCTACGTGCGCGAGTGGCTGGCGGGCATGACGACCGGGCGCGTCGTCGACTACGACCCCGACTCCGCGACCTACTCGCTGCCCGCGCACCGCGCCGGCGTGCTGACCCGTGCCGCCGGGCCGGACAACCTGGCCCTGGTGGCCCTGTTCGTCCCGCAGCTCGCCGAAGTCGAACAGAAGATCATCGATTGCTTCCGCGAGGGCGGCGGCCTGCACTACAGCGAGTTCCCCCGGTTCCACGCGCTGATGGCCGAGCAGAGCGGCGTGGTCT
>NZ_LZKH01000197.1:0-10377 GCF_001672745.1 Mycobacterium sp. E1386 | reverse complement strand
CCCCCCAGGCCTCGTCGATGATCAACGGCTTGCCGCGCGCGTGGCAGACCTCCGCGATCCCCGCGATGTCGGCGCAGGTGCCATACGGGCTCGGGCTGACGATGAGCGCACCGGCGGCGTCGGGGTGCTTTTCCCAGGCCTCCGCCACCTGCTGCGGTGACGGGGGGTGCGAGAAGTGATGCTCGGCGTCCCAGCGGGGGGTGATCCACCGGGGCTGCACGCCCGAGAAGATGAGGCCCGCGACGATCGACTTGTGGCTGTCCCGGCTGACCAGCAGGCTGCCGTCGCCGCCGGCCACGGCCATCATCGCCGCCTTCACCGACAGCGAACTGCCGCACGTGGAGAACCAGGCGATGTCGGCGCCCACGGCCTCGGCCATCAGGTCTTCGGCGTGCTTGAGGTACTGGTGGCTGGTCCTGCGGTCGTCCAGCCCGCCGCTGGCGAGCACGTCGTCGTGAAACGGCTCGCGGCCCAGCACCGCCAGGACCCGGTCATCGGTGCCGCGGCCCTGCCGGTGGCCCGGCGGCGTGAACCCGTACCGGTTCTTTTCCCGGTAATCGACCAGCGCATCTAACAGGGGAGCATCAGATTGGTCCATTGATCCGGTGTACCCACGTTGCCGCCGGCTATGCGACCGCCTCGAGCAACCCGCGCATTGATGGTGCCCGGTAGCCGAATTCGTCGAAGCAGAACGTGATTCGCTCCCGGCCTCCGCCGATCACCGTGCCGCGTCCCCATTCCCGGTGTGGGCACCGGCAAACCCGAAGCCGCTCAAGCGAAGTCGACTTGAAAGGCTTCATTTCCGCGGCGTGGCGCCGGACACCGGCGGTGTGCCCGTTTCGGCGTTCCACCACATCGTCGGCTGCTTGGTCGACCACCCGCACACGGCCTCCAGTTCGGCGGCCAGCGAGATCAGCATGCCCTCGCTGTTGGGCGGCCCCATCAACTGCACGCCGATCGGCAGCCCCTCGGAGGTGAACCCCGCCGGCACATTGATCGACGGCCAGCCCAGCACATTCCACGGGAAGGTCAGCGGGCAGGCGGCGATCATCGCGCGATCGGTGCCGAAGCCGCTCAACCGGTCGAAGGCGCGCGCCAGCGGCGGCGGCTGGGCGGTAGTCGGAGCCAGGACGACATCGACGATGTCGAAGATCGAACCCACCCGACGCTGGGCCTCGGTTTCGTGCCGGCGCGCGGTACGCAGGATCGCCTGACCCAACACGTGGCCCACCCGCAGGTTGGACACCGTGCGGGGGTCGAGGATCACCCCGTCGCCCAGCCGCTCCTCCCAGTCCCGCAGGCCGGCGGTCGACCGGGCGAGGAAATCCCACGACAACCGCAGCCCATAGTCGGGGTTGCCCGGCACCACGGTGTGGCCGAGCAGCTCGAGCTGGCTGGCCACGGCTCGCGTCGCCGCCAAGATCTCGGGATGCAGCTTGGGCCGAAAACCGGTGTAGGGGAACCGGGTTGACAGCGCGATGTTCAGCGGGCCGGGCGCGATACCGACATAGTCGGAGGCGGTGATCGGGGGTGGCTTGTGCCGGTCGCCCTCGACGTTGCCCGACGCCGCGTCGAGCACCAACGCCGCATCGGCCACCGTGCGGGCCAGCACGCCGTTGACCGTGATGCCGTTGAACGCGTCGGGCAGCGGCCAGGTGGAGATGCGGCCGCGCTGCGGCTTGATGCCCACCAGGTGCGTCCACGCGGCGGGGATGCGGACGCTGCCGGCCCCGTCCGAGCCGATCGCCGCGGTGACGAGCCCCGCGGCCACGGCGGCCGCGCTGCCCCCCGAGGAGCCGCCCGGGGTGTGCCGGCGCGACCAGGGGTTGCGGGTATGCCCGAACCCGGGTCCGCTGGTGAACGGCCACTGGCCCAGCTCGCAGGTGTTGGTCTTGCCGACGATCACCGCGCCCGCGGCCTTGAGGCGGCGAACCACCTCGGCGTCGTGGGTAGCGGGTGGGACATATCCCTCGGTGCCGAACGCGGTCGGCACTCCAGCAACGTCGACGTCGTCTTTGACCGCGATCGGGATACCCAGCAACGGCGCCGTGTCGCCGGCCGCCCGCCGCCGGTCCGCCGCCGCCGCGTCGGCCAGGGCCGACTCGGTGAGCACCACGCGGAAGGCGTTCAGCGTGGGCTGGCTGGCGTGGATGGCGTGCAGCGACCGGCGCACCAGTGTGACCGAAGTCACGGACCGGCTGGCAAGCTGATAGAGCAGGTCAGTCAGTGTGGGCAGGCGCTGGCCACCGGATCCGAAAATGGATCCAGGGCCTGACTCGAAAGCGCCAATCACGGGGTACGAGACTAACCGGCGCGGATACCAGCATTGTCGCGGCGGGGTGCAAAACTATGGTGATGCGGCTGTATCGAGACCGGGCGGTGGTGTTGCGCCAACACAAGCTCGGCGAAGCCGACCGGATCGTCACGTTGCTCACCCGTGACCACGGATTGGTTCGGGCGGTGGCGAAGGGCGTTCGCCGCACCCGCAGCAAATTCGGCGCGCGGCTGGAACCGTTCGCGCACATCGACGCGCAACTGCACCCCGGCCGCAATCTCGACATCGTCACCCAGGTCGTCTCGATCGACGCGTTCGCCACCGACATCGTCAGCGATTACGGCCGCTACACCTGTGGGTGCGCGATGTTGGAAACCGCCGAACGCCTCGCCGGGGAGGAGCGGGCCCCCGCCCCGACCCTGCACCGGCTCACGGTCAGCGCCTTGCGGGCGGTGGCCGACGGCCGCCGCTCCCGGGACCTGCTGCTGGACGCCTACCTGCTGCGTGCCATGGGCATCGCCGGGTGGGCGCCGGCGCTGACCGAGTGCGCCCGGTGCGCCACGCCAGGGCCGCACCGCGCGTTTCACGTCGGCGCCGGGGGCAGCGTCTGCACGCACTGCCGCCCGGCCGGTTCGACGACACCGCCGCCGGGCGTGCTGGATCTGATGTCGGCGCTGCACGACGGCGATTGGGTGTTCGCCGAAGAGGCCCCGCAATCGCACCGCAGCTACGTCAGCGGACTGGTGGCCGCGCACCTGCAATGGCATCTGGAACGCCAGCTCAAGACGTTGCCACTGGTGGAACGGACGTATCACGTCGACCGCACCATCGCCGAACGGCGCGCAGCGCTGATGGAGCAGTTGGACTGTGGCTAAAGCCGAGCGCAAGCTCAAGTCGACCGGCTTCCCGCAGTTGCCCCCGGCGCCCGACGATTACCCGGTTTTCCCCGACAAATCGACATGGCCGGTGGTCTTCCCCGAACTACCGCCATCTCGTGACGGCGGCCCGAGCCGCCCGCCGCAGCACACCTCGAAAGCAAGCCCGCCGCGTATTCCGGCGGACCGATTGCCCAACCATGTGGCCATCGTGATGGACGGCAACGGCCGCTGGGCCACCGAACAGGGACTGACGCGCACCGATGGCCACCGGGCGGGCGAGGCGGTAGTCATTGACGTCGTCTGTGGCGCAATAGAAATCGGCATCAAGTGGCTGAGCCTCTACGCGTTTTCCACCGAGAACTGGAAGCGGTCCCCCGAGGAGGTCCGCTTCCTGATGGGCTTCAACCGGGACGTGGTACGCATGCGCCGCGTGAACTTGAAGACCATAGGGGTCAAAATCCGGTGGGTGGGTTCGCGGCCACGGCTGTGGCGCAGCGTGATCAACGAGTTGGCGATCGCGGAGGACATGACGAAGGACAACGACGTCATCACGGTCAACTACTGTGTCAACTACGGAGGTCGTGCCGAAATCGCGGACGCCGCAAAGGAAATCGCGCGCCTAGCCGCCGCCGGCAGGCTGAATCCGGAGCGCATCACGGAGTCGACGGTGGCGCATCACCTGCAACGGCCCGACATCCCCGACGTGGACCTCTTCCTGAGGACCTCGGGCGAACAGCGGTCCAGCAACTTCATGCTGTGGCAGGCCGCGTACGCCGAGTACATCTTCCAGGACAAGTTGTGGCCGGACTACGACCGGCGCGACCTGTGGGCGGCGTGCGAGGAATACGCTTCGCGCAACAGAAGGTTCGGGAGCGCGTAGTGGGGACCGGAAGCGCGGCGGAGCCGGGCGCAACGGGTCCTCACGGGGAGGATCCAATGCCATCACTGCAGGAGCGTCTGGCTTCGGTACTCGGCGTGGTCCTTGCGGTCCAGGAGGAGTCCGACGGGGCGCTGACGGTGCGCCATGCCGGGACCATCGCTTCGTTGCGGGTGGTGAATATCGCCGAGGACCTCGACCTGGTGTCGCTCACGCAAGTCTTGGCGTGGGATCTGCCGCTGACCAAGAAGGTCAGCGATCAGGTCGCCAAGCAGGCCCGCGCCAGCAATTTCGGCAGCGTCACGACGATCGAGAAGGTCAACGAGAAGGCCGTGCAACGCAACTCGGGCAGGGGCGCCGCAAAGAGCGCCGACGTGATGCTGCGCTACAACTTTCCCGGCGCCGGCTTGACCGACGACGCGCTGCGCACCCTGGTGCTGTTGGTGCTGGACAGCGGCGCCGATATCCGTCGCACGTTGACGGGGTAGGGCGCTAGGACACCGCCGATTCGGCCAGAGCGGCGGCTATCGATCCCGGGGCGTTTCCGCCGGCGCGGGTCTGCAGCAACGAGCGTAGGAGGTCTTGGTCGTGCTGAGCCGGTCGGGTCGAGTCGACGAACCGCTCGACGACTTCGACGAAGCGATCCGGGTCGTCTTTGAACGGCATGTGCCCGGAGTTTTCGAAGATCTCCAAGCGTGATCCGGGCATCGCCTCGTGGGCCATCCGGGCATGCTCTACCGGGATCACGAAGTCGTCCTCACCCCAGATCACTTGCACCGGAATGGGTTGCGCGAGATAGCTTCGGTCCAACATGGTGACGAATTGGCCGCGCCCGTCCACCACCGACCGCAACGTGCGCGCGAACGCCGACAACGCGCGCGGGTCCCGGAAGCCCTCGAGCAGATTCACCACATCGGCGACATCGTGCCCGAAGTTGGTGGGGCCCAACACGGTAGCCATGGCCCGTCCGAACAGTCGAATCGCAGGCATCACGCCCGGCGTGCGCAGCATGGCCAGGGCCTCGCTGCCCAACGGCATCGCCGCCAACCGCAAGGCCACACTCACCTCCCGGGCGACGCCACCGCTGCTGACCAGCACGATGCGTTCTACCAACTGCGGGTACTGATAGGCGAATTGCATTGCGACACCGCCACCGAACGAATGCCCGACCAGCGTGACGCGGTCAATGTCAAGCGCGGCAAGCAAGTCGCGCATACCGTTCGCGAAGGCCGCCAACGAGTAGTCGGCGCGTGGTTTGTCCGATTCCCCGTGGCCCAGCAGATCCGGTGCGATGACCGTGAACCGTCGCGCGAGTTTGGCGTGTACCGGCTCCCATGCCGTGGACTTGTCGCCGACGCCGTGGATCAGCAGCAGAGCCGGTCCCGAACCGGCGATCCGGAAGGCCCGCCGGTAGCCATGGATGGTGCGAAATTGCAGTGACGGAGCCTCGACGTCGCGTACGGGCCGCAGGTGGGGCGATGGGTGGTTCCGCATGTTGCTCTCAATTCCCTCGAGTTCGTGCTTGCCTCGGCCCGTGGGCCACTCATGGGTAGGAGCACGCGGCGGGCGCGTGACGGGACACCTTTTCGGTAACTTTTTTCCGCCGTGCCGCGTTCGGCCGGCTTCGGGTCAACCTAGGTCCCGCACTGGGAACAGGTGCCGAAGATCTCGATGGTGTGGCTGACGTCGGAATAGCCGTATTTGGAGGCGACTTGGGCCGCCCACTCCTCGACCTCGTGGTCACCGACTTCGATCGTGGAACCGCAGCTGCGGCAGACCAGATGGTGATGGTGGTGTTCGGAGCACCTGCGGTAGACCGACTCCCCGGTGTCGGTGCGAAGTGTGTCGACCATTCCCGCCGCCGCCATTGACTGCAGCGTCCGGTAGACCGTGGTCAGCCCGATGTTCTCGCCGCGGCGGCGGAGCTCGTCGTGCAACTCCTGCGCCGAGCGGAAGTCGTCGAGGGTGTCCATCAGCGTGGAGATCGCCGCCCGCTGACGGGTCGACCGGACACTCGCGCCTGTCATTGGTGCCGTCCCACGCACGCGGGTCCTGCATCGTGGCCGGCGCGTGTCATTGGGTGTCCTCGCTCGCGTGGGCGACCGCGTCCACCACGATGTGCGCCAGGTGGTGGTCGGCAAGCCGGTACAGCACCTCGCGGCCGGATCGCTCCCCGGCGACGACGCCGGCGGCCTTCAGGATTTTCAGGTGCTGGCTGACCAGCGGCTGCGGCACGCCGAGCGCGTCGACCAGCTCGTGCACGCAGCGCTGGGATTCACGCAGCTGCAACACGATGGCGATCCGCACCGGAGCGGCCAGCGCGCGCAGCAGCTCACCGGCCGCGTCGAGAATCTCCCGGGGCGGCGGGACGGGGTAATCGGCCGGCGCGTGTCCGCCGGGGCCGGTTTCGCCGTGCTCGTGGGCAACCACGCTCATCACCGGTCCCACGTCGCCGTCGGCGGTGGCCGACAACGAGGAAGGCGGGAAGGGGGACATCGCCATGGAGAGAGTCATCACCTCGAGAAGGGCCAGGTAGCGGGGAGGGTGCGCCGTGCGGCGGTCGACTTCCACTGTCACATGCATGATGACGCATGTCAAAGACCGGGGGGCCGATCGTTACGATGACGAATGCTCTGCGCACGGCGGTCGAGCGCCGCTCGTGCCCGTCCTAACCCGGAAAGGGAGTGCACCACCCCGTGGCGTCCGTCATCGACACCGTAGTGAACCTGGCCAAACGTCGCGGCTTCGTCTTTCCTTCGGGTGAGATCTACGGCGGCACCCGGTCGGCGTGGGACTACGGCCCGCTGGGAGTGGAACTCAAGGAGAACATCAAGCGTCAGTGGTGGCGAGCGGTGGTCACCGGGCGCGACGACGTCGTGGGCATCGATTCGTCGATCATCCTGCCGCGGCAGGTCTGGGTGGCCTCCGGCCACGTCGAGGTCTTCCACGATCCGCTGGTCGAGTGCCTGAACTGCCATCACCGGCATCGCCAGGACCACATGCAGGAGGCGTACGCGGCCAAGAAGGGGATTGACGACCCCGACTCGGTGCCGATGACCGAGATCGTCTGCCCGGATTGCGGAACCAAGGGCCAGTGGACCGAGCCGCGCGAGTTCAACATGATGCTCAAGACCCACCTCGGGCCGATCGAGACCGAGGAGGGCTTGCACTATCTGCGTCCGGAGACCGCGCAGGGCATCTTCGTCAACTTCGCCAACGTGGTCACCACCGCGCGCAAGAAGCCGCCGTTCGGTATCGGTCAGATCGGCAAGAGTTTTCGCAATGAGATCACGCCGGGCAACTTCATTTTCCGGACCCGCGAGTTCGAGCAGATGGAAATGGAATTCTTCGTGGAGCCGTCGACCGCGAAGGAATGGCATCAGTATTGGATCGACACCCGCCTGCAGTGGTATCTCGAGCTGGGTATCGACCCGGAGAATCTGCGGTTATACGAACACCCTCCCGAGAAGCTTTCGCACTACTCCGACCGGACGGTCGACATCGAGTACAAGTTCGGCTTCGCGGGCAACCCGTGGGGCGAGCTGGAGGGCGTCGCCAACCGGACCGATTTCGACTTGTCCACGCACGCAAAACATTCCGGCGCCGACCTGTCGTACTACGACCAGGGCACCGATACCCGGTACATCCCCTATGTCATCGAACCGGCGGCGGGGCTGACGCGGTCGTTCATGGCGTTTCTGATCGACGCCTACACCGAGGACCAGGCGCCGAACGCCAAGGGTGTGATGGAGAAGCGCACGCTGCTCCGCCTGGATCCGCGATTGGCCCCGGTTAAGGCCGCGGTGCTGCCGCTGTCCCGGCACGCCGACTTGAGTCCCAAGGCCCGCGACCTGGCCGCCGAGTTGCGCAGGTGCTGGAACATCGATTTCGACGACGCCGGCGCGATCGGGCGCCGCTACCGGCGCCAGGACGAGGTGGGGACGCCGTACTGCGTGACGGTGGATTTCGACTCCCTCGAAGACAACGCCGTCACGGTGCGCCGGCGCGATGACATGACGCAAGAACGGGTCGCGATGAATGCCGTCGCCGACTACCTGGCGGCGCGGCTCAAGGGTTGCTGACCGGGGCTGGCGCCGCGCCCTCCGGAGCTCCCGCCTTGCCTCCTGACCGGCATCGACACCCCGCCGCCGCGCCTAATTAAACGTTTCGTAAAAAACCGCATTTGGGTAACCGATTGGCTTAGGCTCGATGCGGATGTTGCTCACGTGTCTAGTCGCCGGGGGTGGCTGTCGGTTCGCATGGGTGTAGGTGCCGTTGACTCGGTAGTCGGTGGGTTGGGGATGTGATGATTCCTGCTTTTATGTTCTTCCCCCCCGAGATCAACTCTGCCCTGATGTACGGCGGCGCCGGCCCCGGCCCGCTGTTGACGGCGGCATCGGCCTGGGAAGCACTGGCGGCGGATTTGGCGACGGCGGCGGCGTCGTTTGAGTCGGTTGTGACGGGAGTGGCAGCGGGTCCCTGGACGGGCCCGTCGTCGGTGGCGATGGTGGCGGCGGCGACGCCGTATCTGCAGTGGCTGATCTCGGCCGCCGGGCAGGCCGAGATGGCGGCCGCCCAGGCGACGGCGGCGGCGGCGGCCTATGAGGCGGCGTTCATGGCGACGGTGCCCACCCCGGAGGTGCTTGCGAATCGCCTCCGGCTGTTAATGCTCATCGCCACGAACTTCTTCGGTCAGAACACCCCGGCGATCGCGATGACCGAAATCGAGTACATGGAGATGTGGGCCCAGGACGTGGCCGCGATGGTGGGCTATCACGTCGGGGCGCAGACGGTGGCCGCGACGTTGCCGGCGTTCAGCGCCCCGCCGGTGGCTCTGGGCGGATTGGCGGGCCTGGTGACGGCGCCGCTGGACTTCGCGTCCCAGGCGTTCGGAGCGCTGGGGGCCAGCTTTGTTTCGCAGCTGCAGGCGGTGCTCGGGGCGTTCTTCCCCGGCCTCTCGTCCGTGACGTCCTTACTGTCGTCGATGCCGGTGACGACGATGACCGCCCTGGCGCCGATTGGCATGTACCCCGCGACCGCGCTGATGTCCCCGATGATGGTGCTGGCCCACAACGTCGGGCCGGCGGCGCCCGCGATGGCCGGTGTCACCACCGTGGCCGCACAGACGCCGCTCGCCACCGGCGGCCTCCAAGCGCCGCAATCGCTCGGTGGGCTGGGCGTCGCCACGGCGGGGTTGGGCACCGCTCGGTTCGTGGGAGCGATCACGGTGCCGCCGACCTGGCAGGGCTCGATGCCGGTGCCGGCGGTGCTGACCAGTCTCGCGGTGCCGGCGTTGGGCACCCAATTACCGACGCCGATCGCGACCGGGGGATCGTCCTCCGCGTCGCCCGCATCCGCCGGCTCCACGTCGGCCATGGCCATGGCGATGGACGAACGCGATACCGACAAAAACAAGACCGACCGCAGGGGCCGCCGCGGTGGGGAGAACCCACACGTTGTTCAGTCGCGGCCCAAGGTGGTGCCGCGGACCAAGGGCGGATAGCGGGGCCCACCGCCGTTCGCGGGCGCTGAGCCTGCTTGCCGGTTCCGGCCCGGGGGGTCGGGGATGCCCGCGGAAGCAAATCCACGTTTTTCGGGTATTTGTCTGAAGTTTGGCTTACGATATGCCTGCTTGCTGTTATTAGGTTCGGCCACAGCATCCGAAAGTCGGCTGTGGAAGGGGGCAACATGCTTTTGCCTCTTGGTCCGCCGTTACCAGATGACTCGGTCTCGGCGGTTCGGGGTGAGTCGGGGATGCTCGGCGGCCTGTCGGTGCCACTCGTTTGGGGTGTGGCCGTGCCACCGGATGACTACGACCACTGGGCCCCGAAGCCGGAAGTGAGCGCCGACCCCGGCGACGCGGCGGCCGACGCTCCCGCCCCGGCCGCGGTCGCGGACCCCAAAGAATGGAACGACTGGCAGCGGTGGGAAGGCGAAGCCGAGCCCCGCTTCGACGTACCGCGCAGCGGAGGCGTGATTCCGCATTCACCGGCCGCCGGTTGACCGCCGGGTTCTAGGGCGAGCGGCTCAGAATCGTCCGCCGCCGCCCATGAAGCCGCCGCCGGACGATCCCCCCGACGACCCGCCGAACGATGTGGGGCTCCAGCCGCCGAAGCCGCCCCGCATGCCCCCGCCGAGCAGATTGCCGATGATGATGCCGCCCAGGCGCAGTCTCTGGCCAATGCCGATGTGCAATCGATTCAGCGCGCCTACGCGCGGCGCGGGGGCGGCGACATGGGAGCAATGCTGGGCGGCATCATCATCGGCAATCTGCTCGGCGGCGGCCTGCTCCTGCGCCAGCGTGACCAGCAGCCCGTTGAGATCGGCATCCGCCCTGGACAACTCGG
>NZ_LZKH01000196.1:0-24565 GCF_001672745.1 Mycobacterium sp. E1386 | reverse complement strand
ACGACTTCTACTCGTCGGACTTCTACACCGACAAGCTGTTGCAGTACCTGCGCGAACGGGCGCCCGGCGACGACCGGCCCTTCTTCGCGTATCTGCCCTTCCAGGCGCCGCACTGGCCGCTGCACGCGCCGGACGAATCGATCGCGAAATACCGTGGCCGCTACGACGCCGGTCCGGACGCGCTTCGCGAAGAGCGGCTCGCGGCCCTCAAGCGGCTGGGTCTGTGCCCGCCCGACGTCGAGGCGCATCCGGTCGTCGCCGGGCGCCCGTTCGCGCAGGTACTGCAACAGCTTGTCGGTGTAGAAGTCCGACGAGTAGAAGTCGTCCCCGACCGTGACGAACTGGTCATCCTCGGTGTAAAGCGTTGGAATGGGCGAGAAGCCGTCTGCCGCCCGCCCCCCGTAATGGCTGGCCCCCGCGGGCAGCAGGGCAAACGAGCGCTCGAATCCGCGCGCCCACGGCGACGTCTCGATGGTTGCGCCCAGGTGCCACTTGCCCGACATGAGCGTCAGGTATCTGGCGTCGCGCAGCAGCTCGGGCAACGCCACCACCCGGTCGTTCAGATAGCCCTCATAGCCGGGAGCGCCGCGGAACGCCGGCCCGGCGACCTCCAGCATGGTGCCGATCCCGGCGATGTGGTGGTCCGTTCCCGTCAGCAGCATCGCCCGGGTGGGCGAGCAGGCCGGCGCGGAGTGGAAATCGGTGAACCGGATCCCCGCCTGGGCGAGCCGATCGAGATTGGGTGTCTCGATCTCGCCGCCGAACGCGCCGATATCAGAAAACCCGAGGTCGTCCGCCACGATCACGAGGAAGTTGGGCCTCTTCACGTTGAAGCATCCTGCCAGGTGCCGCCCCCGGGCGGAATGCTGACGCAACGGCACGTCGTTATTGTCGAGGCAGTGCTCCGCGCCTGCGACACTGCGACACCGGAAGGGCTTTGAGATGCTGGCACAGTTCGGGATGTCCATTCCGCTGGTCGCCGCCCCGATGGCGGGGGGCCCGACCACCCCTGCGATGGTGTCGGCCGCGACGCGCGCGGGCGGGCTGGGCATGCTCGCCGCGGGCTACAAGACCGTGGAGGCCGTCGAGGCCGAGCTCAAGCATGTTCGCGCCGAGGGAATCCCGTTTGGTATCAACCTCTTTGCGCCCAATCCCCTACCGGTCGATCCCGAGGCCTATCGGGCCTACGCCGCTATCGTTCAGCGGGACGCCGACCAGTTCGGTTTGACGCTGCCCCAGGAGCCCGCCGAGGACACCGACAAGTTCGACGAGAAGGTCGCGTTGCTGCTCGACGACCCGGTCCCCATGGTGTCGTTCACGTTCGGCATCCCGTCGGGCAGCGTGATCTCGGCGCTGCGCAAGGCGGGGACCATCGTCGTGCAGACGGTGACCACGCCCGAGGAGGCGGCACAGGCGCGCGACGCCGGGGCGGACATGCTCGCCGTTCAGGCGGCGGCCGCAGGCGGTCACTCGGGCACGCTCTCGCCGCGGAAGCCGCTGACGCCGGTACCGATCGCCGAGCTGGTCGAACGTATCGTCGCGACGGTGCCGCTGCCGGTGATCGCCGCCGGCGGGCTCGCCACGCCCGCCGCCGTAGCCGAGGTGATCCGCGCGGGGGCCGCGGCGGCCGCGGTCGGGACGGTCCTGCTGCGCGCCGACGAAAGCGGCGCATCGGCCACGCACCGGGCTGCCCTGACCGATCCCGCCTACAGCGAGACGGTGCTCACGCACGCCTTCACCGGCCGGCCCGCCCGCGGGCTGCGCAACTCGTTCATCGATGCCCACGAGGCCGAGGCGCCGCTGGGCTATCCCGCCATCCACTACCTCACCAGCCCGCTGCGCAAAGCCGCGGCCGCGGCGGGCAAGCCCGAGTATGTCCATCTGTGGGCGGGCACCGGGTACCGCAGTGCCACCGCCGAACCGACGTCCGACATCCTGCGGCGGCTGGCTTCCGACTTGTGACGCCGTCAGAACTCGAAGCGGTTCAGCACGTCGTACTTGCCGCCGGGTGATGCACACGTCAGCTTGTACATCCACCGCACCGGCGTCGATTCGATTTTCCGGTAGCCCGCGAGTGCGGGCGCCTGCTCGACCAACCGCAGCCTCGGGTTCCACGTCTGCAGCTCCCGCGCGTCGCGGATGCCCCACTTGATGATCCCCCTGGTGAAAAGCTTCGACAGCAGCGGCGCCAGAGCGGAGAGCGTGTCGAATTGCATTTCGCCACAATCGAATCGATCGGTCAGCCGCTGGAGCAGCTGTCGCACCTGTTGCTCGGTCAGATACATCAGCAGGCCCTCGGCGACCACCAGCGTGGGCCGGCCGGTCGGGATCTGCTCCAGCCACGTTGGATCGGTCACCGATGAGCCGATCGTCCGGTAGCGCTCGGTGTCCTCGTAGAGTCGCCGCCGCAGTTCGATGACACCGGGTTGGTCGATGTCGAACCACGAAACCGAATGCGGCATAGCGAGCCGGAAGGCGCGGCCGTCCAGGCCGCAACCCAGGTGCAGGACCACCGCGTCGGGGTGGCGGCGCAAAAAGTCCGCGCACCAGTCGTCGAGCGCCTTGGCCCGCAACGCGACCAGGTATTGGTTCGACACCGGGAGCGAGCTGCGATGGATCCTCTTGAAGTCGTAGTCAATTCGGTCCACCGCATCCGCGGCGGCTTTGTCGCCCAAAACTGGCCGGTGGGAGCGGCTTTCGTAGGCGCGCAGGTACAGCGTGACGAGGTTCGTCCATTCCACGGAGCCCCAACGAACAGAGCTGAAGTCGACTTTGGCCGTAGTCATGGTTCAGAACGCCTCGGGATTGCGCTGCACTTCTTCCGGAACCGGGTGGCGGTAGAGGCGAGAGGCGTTTTCCCAACTGAATTTGCGAATCACATCCTCGGGCAGGCCACCGATTTGTTCGTGGACCGTCTGCTGGGTGTGTGGCCAGGTTGAGTCGCAATGCGGGTAGTCGGCTTCCAGCATGATGTTGTCCACGCCGATCCGGTCGCGCTGCACGAACGACGATTTGTCCTCCACCGCGCAGAACCAGAAGTTCCGCGTGAATACCTCGGCGGGAGTGAGGCTTTCGCCGAGAGCCTGCCACGTGCCGTACATCGCGTGGTAACTGAGCATGTGGTCGAGGCGATCGAGCAGGCCCGCGACCCAGCCTATTCCGCCTTCCGACAGACAGATCTTCAGGTTGGGGAACCTGCTGGGCAGCCCGGAATACAGCCAGTCGACCGCCGCCGAGATGGCGTAGGCGAAGAACAGCACCCCCTGCACGTCCGGCGGCGCATCGTCGGTGGTGGACGGCGAGGAGCCCGACGAGCCGATGTGCAGGTTCACGACGGTGTCCGTCTCGGCGCACGCCGCCATCATCGGGTCCCAATGCTTGGAGTGAATGCTCGGCAGTCCCAGCATCGCCGGGTTCTCGCTGAAGGTGACGGCGTGGAATCCACGCTCGGCGTTCTCGTAGATCATCTTCGCGCCCAGCTCGGGGTCCAGCAACCACGGCAGCTGGCATCCGATGATGCGCTCGGGATAAGAGCCCGCCCAGACCTCGAGGTGCCAATCGTTCCATGCGCGCACCGACGCCAGCGCCAGGTCGCGGTCGTTGGTCACCTGCTGCAGCCGCTGGCCGGCGAACCCGGGCAGGAAGGACGGGAAATTGAGCGAAGCGTAGATGCCGTTCAGGTCCATGTCCTTGACGCGCTCGTGGATATCCCAGGCTCCCCTGCGCATTTCGTCGAAACGGACCGGCTCGAAGCCGTACTCCGCCACCGGTCGGCCCACCACGGCGTTGAACCCGACGTTGGGCAGTTCCCGGCCGTCGTAGACCCAGGTCTGGCCCCCGCTCTCGGTCTCCACGACTCTGGGTGCGCGGTCGGCGAACCTGCGCGGCAGACGTCCGGTGAAGGTGTCCGGCGGCTCGACGATGTGGTCATCGACCGAGATCAGCGTGTAGCGCCGGGGCGCGCGGGGCGGGTCCGGCAGGAACGTGACCGAGCGCTGCTCGCCCGTCTTCGCGGTGGTGAAGCTCAGATTGCCGGCCAGGTCGTCGATCGATTTCACTCGTCAATCTCCTTGCGCGGCGGTGTCGTTGAATGTCCGGTGACGGCTTTCAGCGCGGACGCACACGCGACGACGCGGTTCACGTCAGCACATCGGGGTCGGCCTTGATGGTCATCCTGGCCGCCCCCGCCCAGTACACGTCGGCGGCGCGTTCGACGAGCGAGCGCTGCATGCCCGCCATGTCGGACCACTTCATGGCCACCGGCTGGATACCGGTGAGCAGCACGTCGTAGGCCAGCTTGCAGACCCGTTCGATCGACGCCGCTCGGTACACGGCCTCGGCCAGGTTGTGGCCTGTGGCGATGACGCCGTGGTTGGCAAGGATGGTCAGGTTCGCGGACCCGATGCGGGCCGCCAGTTCGGCCGCGCGGGCGGGGCTGTCGATCTCGCCGTCGTAGGTGTCCACCAGGCAAAGGTCATCGAGGAACAGCGAACCGGTCTGGTGCACCAATTCGGGCAGCCTGCCCAGCGCCGCGAGGACGCAGACGTAATACGGATGATTGTGGATGACCACCCGGGCATCGTCGCGGACGCGGTGCAGCTCGGTGTGGATGTGGATGGCCGGAGTGACATTCCAACGACCGCGCAACACTTGGGCGTCGGCGTCGACCACGCAGATGTCGGACGCGGTGATCTCCTGCCACCACAACCCCCACGGATTGACGAACATCTCCGTCCGTCCGTCCGGTTGCCAGGTGATGTGTCCCGCCATGTTCTCGGCGAACCCGATACCGGCCAGGTG
Source organism: Mycobacterium sp. E1386 (assembly GCF_001672745.1). NCBI lineage: Bacteria > Bacillati > Actinomycetota > Actinomycetes > Mycobacteriales > Mycobacteriaceae > Mycobacterium > Mycobacterium sp. E1386. The sequence goes on along the minus strand of NZ_LZKH01000196.1, from coordinate 19,765 downwards.
GCGGAAGGCCACGGCGAGCGCCTGCTCCTCGGACAGCTCAACTCCGATCGGGGGGACCACCGATGGCGCCCAGACTTCCAGGCCGCCCCGGCGCGGGTGAGGAGCATTCGTCATCGGGCCTCCGTTCTGGCTCGAATATCCTCGCGGAGCCGGCCTTTGGCAACCTTCCCGCCGGAAGATCGAGGCAGCTCGTCGACGACGATGAGACGTTCGGGCAGCAGCTCCTTGGACACTCCCAGCGAGAGCAGGTGTTCGACCAGCTCGGACAGGTCCAGGGTGGCCGCGTCGACGAGTTCGACGTAAAGGCAGACCTTTTCGCCGAACACCGGATCGGGCATCGCCACGGCCGCGGCAACCGCGATGGCGGGGTGGGTCGTGACGGCGTCCTCGACCTGCGTCGCGCTGATGTTCTTGCCGCCCCGCAGGATGAAGTCGGAGGTTCGCCCGGTGACGGTCAGATAGCCGTCCGCGTCGATCTCGCAGATGTCACCCATCCGCATCCAGCCGTCCGGGGTGAACAACTTGTCGTGATCGGTCCCGCCCAGGTAGCCGAGGCTGGTTGCCGGGCCGCGGCAGGCCGGTTGGCCCTTGCCCGTCGCGGTCACGTCCCGGTCCCCGTCGAAGAGCCGGACCGCCATTTCGGGCACGATCCGCCCGCCGGTGCGCAGTCGGCGTTCCCGCGTGTCGTCGACGGTGGTGGCGCTCAGCATCCCGGTTTCGTTGGAGCCGTAGAACTGGAGGATCTTGGCGCCGGTGAGTTCCTCGAACTCTGCCGCCGGTCGGTACGGCAGCGCCTCACCACCGGTGAACACGACGCGCAGCGAACTCAGGTCGTGGTCGCGGGTCGCGGGGTCTGCCATCAGCATCGTCAATTGCGTACTGACACAGCATAATACGGTGGCACGATGCCTGGATATCGCCTCGCAAGTCGCCCCGGTGGTGAACCGGCCCAAGATGACCGCGGTGGCACCGAGGTAGATCGGCGTAGTGTGGCTGGTCCAAAGCCCGAAGCCGAACGGCGTCGGGATCACCGGCAAGAAAACGTCTTCCGGCGTCAGCAGCCCGTTGGCGACGGCCTTCTGGTGGAAGTAGTACCAGCGATTCTGAGTGTGCACCACGCACTTGGGCAGCCCGGTGGTCCCGGATGTTGAGTTGATGAGGAACACATCGTCGGGGCCGAGCCGGGACTCGCCGGTCAGCGCCCTGGGCGGCACCCGAACGTTCAGTCGTGGCGTTCCGGCTTCGGAGTCCACCACGAGGGTGGGCAATAAAAGCTCGTGGGCCACGGTCGCCGCTTCCCCGCCGCGCTGCTGGTCGCTGATCAGCATTTTCGGCTGGGCGCTGCTCACTATCGCCGCGACCTCACGAATGCCGGCGCGCGCGCCGACGCCGACGACGACCGCCCCGCACCGCTCGATCGCGACGAACAGCACGTGCAGGGCCGCGGAATCGCCGTGCCACACCGCTACCCGGTCGCCGGGCTCGACCCCCGCGCCGGCCAGCCTCCCGGCCAGCGCGCTTGCGGCACCGTCGAATTGGCGCCAGGTCAGCGACTCCCCCGGATAGTCGACATAGGCCAGCCGATCCGGTGACTGTTCGGCGTTGCGGCGCACCGCGTCCGACAACGTCGTGTCCGACCAGAACCCCGCGGCTCGAAACCGGGCCGAGTCCTCGGCAGCGAACGCCGGCGAGGACTCGATCTCCATCAGCCGATGATAGGAAAGCGGCCGGCGGCCTCGTCGGCTATGTCCCGCTAGGGGTTCTCCGGGGCCGGTGCGGGCGCGTCGTGTTGCGGATCGCTAACGGGACCCGGAGGACGGGGCCGCGGCTTATGGCAGTTGCGCGTGCAACCGCAGTTGAGGCCGATGATGCAGCCGCCCCCGCCGGCGGGTTGCACCGGCAGGGCGCCGCCCGGGGCCGGCGGGGGCGCCGGCGTCGTGTTGGACGAAGTAGTTGGTTTTGCCGCCCGGGTGACCGTGCCGGCGTCCGACCAGCCGAACGCCAAAACGAGTGCTGCGAAGACGCCGCAAACCGCGGCCACGGGCTGGGCTCGTCGAATCTTCACAATTTCTCCAGTGTGCTTTTTCCGCGGAGCAGGCGATTACCCGGTCGGACTAGGGATTTGGTGGCGTGGACGCGGGCGGGGCATGCTGTGGATCGCCCGCTACGGCCGGCGGACGTGGGTGTGGGGGCGATTGGCAGTGTTGAACACATCCGCAGTTGAGGCCGATGAAGCAGGGCGAGCTGGGCAGCCCGAGCGCACCAACGGTTCTTGTCATCGCCATCGCCGGGGTGACGCCGAATGGCGTGAAGACAAGCGCGGCCAGGCAGGCGCACAACGCCGTCGCCGTCCCGGTCCGCTTGTTTTTCATGCTCACCAGAGTAGTTAGTCGCCCCGCAACCCGCAGAACACGCGCGGGTTTCAAAGAACACTCCAAGAAGTCACCAAGAATCCTTCAAGCGTGGCCGTGGACGGTGAACGCGCTGAGCTCCCTTGGGATCGGTAGCAACCGGCCCGGGTTGCACTTGCCACACCACCGCTGCGCCCCGCAGCGACCGACACGGAGGTTCATGGCGGATGAAAAGCAAGGCCGTGGTGCTGCTGGCCGGCGGGATGCTTGCGCTGGTCCTGCTGACGCGTTATTTCGCGCTGAGCCGGGCCGGCGTGCCGTTGGGGTGGATGCTCTACCTCGGCCTGCCCATCACCGGCGCCGGCGTGCTGTTCGCCCTGCGGCTCATTGACCTGAGCTCGGGATGGACCGCCAAGGGCGGCTCGATGCCGCATACCGGCGGCATCCACGCTCACCCGGTCCCGCTCCCACGGCCCGAGCCGCCGCTCTACGACCGCCTCAAACAACTCGAGGACCTGCATGCCAGGGGCGCCATCACCGACACCGAATACAGCGCCCAGCGCCTACAGATCATCGCCAACATGTAGGTCGGGTGCCGCCCCGGTGCGTCTGGGCGCAGTCACCACGCGGACCGCGTAGATCGCGGCGCTGGCCCCGAACATCGCGGCGGTCAGCAGGAGCCAGCGGCCAAGAAAGGGATCCTGCGTCTGGCCGGTCGCGGCCGAATACGTGGCGGCACCCTGCTTGATGATGCCGGGCAGGAAGACCAGCAGCGTCAGGCCGGCGCCCAGCGCGGGCACCCGGATGTGATTGATGACGGGCACACCCCGCGGTGCGAGCCGGACGACGGACCGCGACAGCAGCCGGTCAAACAATGCGTAGATCGGAAACAACACCAGGTCGTGGGCGACGATGGCCGCCGCGAACCACACGATGATCGACTGCCACCACACCTGGGGGTTCCACAGCGCGACCGGTTTGATGGTGGCCACGACATACGCCAACAGCGCGAGCCCGGCGATCAAGGTCAGCAGATGCCACGGGCGAGAGCCATAGAGCCGTACGAAAGCCGCTCGGGCGCTACGCATTTGCGGCCGACCGGAAGGCTATCGACTCCACCCATTTGGTGTTGTGCACCCCAGGCAGCGCCGGCACGATGATCCGCGCCGGGAAGCCGTGGTCCGGCGACAGGTCGGCGCCGTTGACACGCAAAGCCAGCAGCGCATCGGGGTGCAGCACCTGGCTCCCCTGCAAGGTCGCGCTGCCGAATGCGCCGAAGCGCTCCAGCGACGAGACATGCGCCGACTCCGGCGCGGGAACGCCGGCGAGCCGGGCCAGGTCCGCCAGCCGCACCCCTGTCCAGGTCTGGGTGGTGGACCAGCCTTCCACGCAGGCGATCGGCAGCGTGGCGGTGTGCTGCGGCAAGGCCAGGAGGGCGGAGCGATCGAGCACGACGGCGTGGGATCCTCCACTCAGCGTGAGCCGCCAGCGTTCGCCGGTGTTTTCGGAGGAAATGCCGGCCACCGCCGCGGTCCGGTTGACCTCGAAGTCGGATGGTCCGTCGCCGCGGCTGCGCCCGCGCGGAAGCAGCAGGGCCGCGGGCCGCGCGTGGCCACCGAGCGTCTGCCCCGCGGTGATGACCGCCATGAACACCGCGCCACCGCCCACCAGCGCGAGGGCACCGCGGCGGCTCATCGTCGCGGGCTCCGGGTCCGCGGCGACCAGCCCGTCCGGCTCCCACGGTTGCGCGCGAGTCTCGGCGCGCCCGGTGCGCAGCACCTCACGCGCCGAGATCGAGCGCAGGCCGGACCACATGGTCGGGATCTTGATCGCGATATGCACGACGAATCCGGCGATGAACACCCAGGCGCCGAAGTAATGCGCGGTGTAGAAGCTGAAACCGAAGATGTAGTCGTACTGGATGTTCAGCACGCCCGTGACGATCTCGAACAGGACGCCGCCGACCAGCATCAGCAACGAAAGCCGTTCCAGCAGTTGGGCTATCGATCGGGCGGGCGGCCACGCGAACAGTCGCGGGATCACCGACCACAGCTTGGCCAGCACCACCGGGATCAGGACCAGCCCGAGCCCGACGTGCAACCCCTGGGTCAGCCGGTACAACCATGACGGGTTGGTGGGCCAATCGAACGTCGGCAGCTTGAGCCAACCGACGTCACCCGGGATGGCTTGGCCGAACCGAGGTCCGTAGGCGATGTAGGAGAGCAGGCCGGTGATGATGACGATCGGCAGCGTGACCAGCAGCACCGAACCGAACACGGAGGTCAGCCACGGACCCCGAAGCGGGCTGCGCCACCGTTGTGCCTGCCTGACACCAGGCGGCGGGTGCTCGTCCAGCGACCTCCACAGCCGCGCGGGAAATCCGAAACCGGCGGAATCGGTCGCCGGCTCGGTCTCTTCGCTGTCGGACCCGCGGATGCCCTGCACCATCGATGATCATCCACGATCGGCCGACGGAATTGGTTCATATCGCGGATCAGCGCCGAGCGCGGGCCCTACACCCGGCGCCGCGCGTCAGTCCTTGCCGCGGGGTGGCGGCTGCACCTCGACGCCGCTGGAGTCGTGTTCGGGGCCCGCGGCCGGGTGTTCGGCCGGGACACGGTCGCGGAACCGGGTGCCTTCGCTGGGCCGCTCGGGGTCGGGCCGGTGCACGTTGCCGTGGTACGGGCCCGGCTTCGGCCGGGGCTTACCGCCCGGGAAGGCGAGCCGGAATATGCTGCGGTGCACCATTGCCCACTGCTTGCCGAACCGGCCGGAGTTGTACGGCAACTCGTAGCGCTCGCAGATCTCCTTGACCTGCGGGGCGATCTCCGAGTACCGACTGCTCGGCATGTCCGGGTAGAGGTGGTGCTCGACCTGATAACCGAGATTGCCGCTGATGATGTGGAACAGCGGGCTGCCATCGATGTTCGCGGCGCCGAGCAATTGGCGTACATACCAACCGCCGCGGCTTTCGTTCTCGACCTCTTCCTGCGTGAACGTGTACGTCTGATCGGGGAAGTGGCCGCAGAAGATGATCGCGTGCGCCCACACATTGCGGATGACGTTGGCCAGCGCGTCGGCGGTCAGGGTGCGCAGGTAGGTGCTTTCGACGCCGGGCGCGACTTTGTCGAGGAACTTCGCCGCGGCGCCGACGCGGCGGCCGCTGGACACCCTGCGGAGCCGCTTGGCGACGCGGGATTGCGCCGGCTGTTCGAGCCGTCCGCGCAGCGCCAGTTGGGTGAGTGCGAAGGCCCCGGCGCTGATGGCCGGCCACCCGAGGTAATCCTTGTAGATCTGGGCACGCGCTTTGACGCCGATGCCTCTGAGGTCCTTGCGCACCTCCGACCACGGCTTCTCGCGTTTGCGTATCGCGTCGATGTCCATGTCGTGGACGGCGACGCCCCACTCGAACAGCAGCGTCAGCAGCAGGTTGTAGATCGGTTGGCCCAGGTACCGCGGGGCCCACTTCTGGTTGGGGTCGATGCGCATGATCTCGTAGCCGAGATCCTTGTCCTTGCCGAGGATGTTCGTGAAGGTGTGGTGGATGTAGTTGTGGGAGTGCTTCCACGACTCGGCGGTCGACGCCGTGTCCCAGTCCCACACCGAGGAGTGGATGTCGGGATCGTTCATCCAATCCCACTGCCCGTGCATCACGTTGTGACCGATCTCCATGTTCTCCAAGATCTTGGCCATGGAGAGACAGGCGGTGCCCAGCAACCACGCGGTCTTCGAGCGTGAAGCCAGCAACAGCACCCGGCCGGCCACGACGATCTGACGTTGTGCCGAGATGACGTTCTTGATGTAACGCCGGTCGCGGTCGCCGAGATCGGCGAACACGTCGTCGTGGATCGCGTCGAATTCCTTCGCGAGCTTTTCGAGTTCTTGTTCCCCCAGTCGGGACAGCGGGCTCTCCCCGGCCTTCTTCACGGCAGTTGTCACGAGCCGCTCCTTTCGATCAGAGTTCGAGTTCGACGTCGCCCTCGGCGGTATTGATGCAGATCCGGACGTCCTGTTCGGTCGGTTCGATCACGTCGCCCGAGCGCAGGTCGCGCAGCTTGCCCGACTTCAGCGTGCCGACGCAGGTGTGGCAGATGCCGATCCGGCAACCGAACGCGAGGTTGAGGCCGGCCTTCTCCCCCGCCTCGAGAATCGATGTGCCGCCGTCACATTCGACTTCCTTGTCGCTGTCGAGGAAGCAGACCGTGCCGCCCTCGCCGGCGTTGGCGTCGCCGCCGATCTTCGGTTGGAACCGCTCGAAGTGCAGGCGTTCGCGATCCCCGTCCTCTTCCCAGTGCTCGATCAGGGCGTCGAGCATCTCGCCGGGACCCGAACAGAACGCCTCGCGCTCGCGCCAGTCGGGGCACAGGTCGTCGAGGTCCTCGGGGGTCAGTCGCCCCTGTTCGGAGGTGAGGCGCAGGTCCAGCCGCATCCCGTCGTGGCGGCCGGCGAGCTCTTCGAGCGCCTCGAGGAACATGGTCTGCTCACGAGTGCGCGCGGAGTGAATGACCACCACGTCGCCCATCTCGTTGCGGCTATCGAGGCTGCGCAGCATGCTGATGATCGGCGTGATGCCGCTGCCGGCGCTGATGAACAGCATCTTGTCCGGCACGGGCTCCGGCAGCGTGAAAACACCCTCGATCTCGCCGAGCCGCACCAGGTCGCCGGGCTGAATCTTGTGCACCAGATACGGCGACACGGCGCCGCCGTCGACCCGCTTGGGCGTGACACTGATAAGGCCGTCTTTGGGCACGGGATCCGAAGTCAGCGAGTACGCGCGCCAGTGGTAGACACCGTCGATGACCACGCCGAGCCGCACGTACTGACCGGGCTTGTGGCCCGGCCATTCGTATCCCGGGCGGATCAGAACGCTTGCCGCTTCCGAGCCCTGCTGCTCGATGGCTTCGACCTTCCCGCGCAGTTCCTTGGTGGTCCACAGCGGGTTGATCATCTCGAGGTAGTCGTCGGGCTGAAGCGGGCTGAACAAGCGCCGCACCGCCCGCAGGAACAACCGTCGTCCCCGCGGAACCTGGGGCTGGGCGCCTCGTTCAGCCATGCCGTCAGAGTACACAGTTGTACACTCACTTTAAACATCTGCTTCGAATTGCCTTGTAGTGCATTGTTCGACAGACATTCAATGGCCATAGGTAGAACGCACGGCTGTTCACTATCACCGATCGCGGGATATCCGGAGCTGACGCCATGCGTACGTGTGACGTGCCCGGACCGCACGCCGCCCAAACATTTGTTCAGAGAATTCTCAGCCAGCCGCTCGGCAGCACCGCTCTTCGCCGACGCCTATTGTTCGAGGTGTGCTGATCGGCTTCCTCCTGGCGTTGGGTTGCTCGGTCTGTTACGGCACCGCATCGGTGTTGCAGGCGGCGGCGACGCGATCGGTGGAAGCCGGCAGCGGCTCGGGCGTCGATACCGTGCTGTTGATGCGCGCCGCCCGGCAGTGGCGATACCTCGTCGGCGTCGGCCTGGACGGCGTCGGCTTCCTCCTGCAAGTGGCGGCGTTGCGCCTGGTGCCGATCTACGTGGTCGCCGCGGCGTTGGCCGCCTCGATCGCCGTCACCGGGATCGCATCCGCCTGGCTGCTGTCGGCGCGGCTGTCTCCGTCCGAATGGACCGCGGTGGGCGTGGTCTGTGCGAGCCTCGTCGTGCTCGCACTCGCGGCCGGGCCCGGGCACTTTCGGCATGCCCCGGCCGGTCTCGGGTGGGCCCTGCTGGGCGTGGTGGCCGCGATATTCATCGCCGGCGCGGTGACGGGCCGGCTGCCGGACCGCCCGCGCGCGCTGTCGCTGGGGCTGGCGGCCGGGACCGGCTTCGGGGTCATTGAGGTCGGCGTGCGGTTGATCGACGTCATCGATCCGACCAAACGCGCCTTCTACACCAATCCGGCGCTCTACGCGGCGGCCGCGGGCGGGGCGGCCGGTTTCCTGCTGCTCACCTCCGCCCTGCACCGCGGGTCCGTGACCACCGCGGTCGCCGGGATGGTCGTCGGCGAAACCATCGCGCCCGCGTTCGTCGGGGCGGTGTGGCTGGGCGACAGCGCGCGCGACGGGCTCGGCTGGCTGGTCATCGCGGGCTTCGCGGTGGCCGTGTCGGCGACTCTCGTGCTGGCGCGGTTCGGGGAAGCGCCGCAGGAGGTTCCCGAATCGGCTCAGGCCGACGAAGCCGTCAGCTGACGGTAGGCCGTCCCCCGCGCCGGGCGCGCCCACAACACGCCACCCTCGGCGCTGATGCCCGCGGCCGCCAGTGCGCGCTTGAGGATCTTGTTCGTCGCCGTCGTCGGCAGCTCGGCGTTGATGCGCACGTACCGCGGCCAGGCCTTGGGCGACAGGTCTGGTTGCGCGGCGAGGAAGCTGGCGAAGGCGTCGGGCTCCAACCGTGCCTCGCCGCGCAGCACCAGCGCGGCCATCACCTGGTCACCCACCCGTTCGTCGGGCACCGCGTAGACCGCGACCTGGCTCACCTCCGGCAGGCGTTCCAGTATCCGCTCGATCGGCCCCGACGCGAGGTTCTCGCCGTCCACCCGCATCCAATCGGCGGTGCGGCCGGCCAGGTAGATCCAGCCCTCGGCGTCGCGGTAGGCCAGGTCGCCCGACCAGTACATGCCGTGCCGCATCCGCTGAGCGGTGGCGGCCGGGTCGTTGTAGTAGCCGACGAACGGGCCGGCGCCCTGGGTGTTGACGAGCTCGCCGACCGCGTCGTCGAAGTTCGTCAGCGCCCCGTGCTCGTCGAATTCCGCGACCGCGCACTCCCGCAACGTCGTCGGGTTGTAGATGCTTACTCCCGCATACGGTTTGCCGATCGATCCGGGCGGGGTGCCGTCCTCGCGGACGACGATGACCGCGAACTCGCTGGAACCGAAGCTGTCCACCACCCGGCAACCGAAACGCCTTGCGAATTCGGCGATGTCGCGGTCCGTCGCCTCGTTGCCGAACGCCACGCGCAGCGTGTTGTCGGCATCGTCCGGCCGCTCTGGGGTGGACAGGATCAACGCGAGGGGCTTGCCGACGTAGTTGAGGTAGGTCACGCGGTGGCGGCGCACGTCGTCGAGAAAGCGTGACGGCGAGAACCGGGCCGGGACCATGGTGGCGCCCGCACCGATCGCGACCGCCCACCCGGCGGCGATGCCGTTGGAGTGAAAGAGCGGCATCGACAGGTAGCAGACGTCGTCGGCGGTTATGTCGTACTGGAAGATCAGGCTGGCACCGCACATGACCGCCATCGCGTGCGCGAGCCGGACGACCTTCGGATCACCACTGGTCCCCGAGGTGAAGATCATCATGAAGGTGTCCCCGCCGGTGACCTCGCGGTGCGGAACCAGGGGCGGCGCGACGGCCACCAGTTCGGCGTAGCGCCGGCCCGTCACGTCCAGCACCTGAATCCCGTTGAGGTCCAGGCCATCCAGCAGTTCGCGGTGTTCCGGGTCGATGAGTAACAGTTGGCAGTCGGAGCGCCGGATGTCGGCGAGCAGCCCGGCCCCGCGCCGCGTGGTGTTGATCCCGCACAGCACATAGCCGCCCAGCGCGGCGGCGGCCATGGCGCGCAGCATCGCCGGGGAATTGGGCAGCAGGGCACCGACGTGCAGTGGACGCGCCGGGTCGGCGATCCCGATCAGCGCGGCGGCCTCCGCCTCGGCCTCGGCGAGGTGGTCGCGCCACGTCCAGGTGCGCTCGCCGGCGGCGACGGCCGGGGTGTCGTCGTCGCGACGTTGCCGCAGCAGCTGCTGAACGGTCTCGATCATCGCGTGGTCAGCACCAGCCCGGCGTAGTGGCGACGCGCCACATCTTCGCAGTGGCGCCGGTAGGTGCCGAACCCACCGGCGTACGGCATGAAAATCCGTTTCTTGCCTTCGATATTGGCGCCCAGGTACCACGACGATGCCGCTTTCGGGAAGAGCGTCCCCTCGGCCGCCTGCGCGACATGGTCGGTCCAGGCCTCGGCGGCGTCGCGGCGCGGCTCCACCTCCGTCACGCCGAGGCGGCGGGCCGTCAGCACCAGGCCGATGACCCAGTCGACCTGCACCTCGGCGTGCAGCACCATGTTGGCGAGCACCGAGGGGCTGCCAGGGCCGCTGATGGTGAACAGGTTCGGCAGGCCGGGCACCATGAGGCCGAGGAACGTCAGGGGTCCGTCGGCCCAGACGTCGCGCAGTCGGACCCCCGTGGGCCCCGCCGGGTCGATGCGGGTCAGCGCGCCGGTCAGCGCGTCGAAGCCGGTGGCGAAGATCAGCACATCGCAGGGATAGGTCGCCGCGCTGGTGCGCACGCCGTCGGCGGTGATCGCCTCGATGGGCTCGCGGCGCAGGTTCACCAGCGTGACGTTGTCGCGGTTGAACGCGGCGTAGTAGCCCCCGTCGGTGCAGATTCGCTTCGTCCCGATCGGGTGGTCGACGGGGATGAGGTCGGTGGCCACGACGGGGTCCGCGACGATTTCGCGGATGCGCTCCTCGGCGAACTCCCGGGCGATGTGGTTCGCGGCGAGGTCGGAATTCTGATCGGGAAACGTCTTCGCGAACAGCACGCCGCCCTCGCGCCAGCGCCGCCACAGAGCCTCGGCGCGTTCCTGCGGTTCGGTGTCGACCGCGTTCTTGTGGTACGTGCCGTGCGGGGTGCCCGAGGCCGCGTAGGCCGAGGCGCGGCGGCGCTCGGGATATTCCTCCCTGATCCGTTGCTGCTCCTGCGGAGTCCAGGGGCGGTTGGGCATCGGGATGCTGTAGTTCGCGGACCGCTGGAATACCACCAGCCGATCCGCCTGCGCGGCGACGATCGGGACCGCTTGAATACCAGAGGATCCCGTGCCGATCAGGCCCACCCGCTTGCCACGCAGGTCTGGGTCGTCGCGCGGCCACGCGGCGGTGAAGTACACCTCGCCCGCGAAATCGTCGACGCCGGGGATGTCGGGGCGGTTGACGGCCGACAGACAGCCCGTCGCGCAAATGAGGAATTGGGCGGTGTAGGTCTGTCCGTCCCGGGCGCGGACCCGCCACTGGCCTTCCTCGAATGCGGCGCCGACGACGTCGACGCCGAATCGGTAGTGGCGACGCAGATCGAACCGGTCGGCGACGTGTCGCAGGTAGGCGAGGATCTCCGGTTGGGCGGCGAAGCGTTCGGTCCACGTCCAGCTCTGTTGCAGGTCCTCGTCGAACGAGTAGGAATAGTCGACACTTTCGACGTCGCACCGGGCGCCCGGGTACCGGTTCCAGTACCAGGTGCCGCCCACGTCGGGCGCCGCCTCCAGGCCGATCACCGACAGGCCCGCCGACGCGGCCCGGTGCACGGCGTAGAGCCCGGCGAACCCCGCGCCGATGACCACCATGTCGGCTTGCGTCATGTCGACTCGCAGAGCGTGGGCTGGAGTAACTCCCGCAGGTCGGCGCAGATCAGGTCGCGCGCGGAGGCCGCCGGCGGGAAAGACGGGATGGTCAGGAAGCCGTGGAACAGGTCCGGGAAGTCGCGGTGCACCACGCGCACCCCCGCATCGCGCAACCGGCGCGCGTAGCCGCAACCTTCGCTGTGTAACGGATCGAGGCCCGCGGTGACGATCACCGCGGGCGGCAGGTCGGCATGCGACTCCGCGCGGGCCGGCGCCACCAGGTGCGGCTCGCCCAAAAGCGTTTGGGCGCCGAGGTATTGGCCCCAATACCACTGCATGGCGGCGCTGGTGAGGAAGTAGCCGGTGGCGCAGCGTCGATAGCTGTCGGTGTCAAAAGACGGATCGATGACCGGATAGATCAAGAGCTGCGCGGCCGGCCCGGCCACGGCACGTTCACGGCACAGGATGGCGGTTACCGCGGCGAGGTTGCCGCCGGCGCTGTCACCGGCGATGGCGGTCCGCGCCGGGTCGATGCCGAGCTCGGCCGCGTGGTCGACCACCCAGCAGAACGCCGCGAAGGCGTCCAGCGCGGCCGCGGGGGCCGGGTGTTCGGGCGCGAGGCGGTAGCCGACCGACACGACGACGGCCTGGGCGCCGCGGGCCAGTGCCCGGCAGAAGCCATCGTGGGACTCGATGTCGCACAAGACGAATCCACCGCCGTGGCAGAACACGACCGCGGCGCGGTCGTCCTGCGGCCCGCCGTGCGGGTAGTAGACCCGCGCGGGGATGGTGCCGGCGGGGCCCGGGATCGCCCGGTCCTCGGTGCGGTGGACGTCGTCGAGGTTGCCGACGGGCTGACGTCGCTGGGCGACCGCGGAGCGGGCCTGTTCGGCGGTCATCGTCTCGACGGGCGGGAATCCCGCGTCCAACTCACGCAGCATCGCCTGGACGCCGTCAAACGGATCGTCCATCTACACCTCCCGAGCTCCTCGTTGAGTCGGTCACGCCGGCCGGTACTTCAATAGGGTGATCCCGTCTTCGGGCAGATCGTAGAACACCGGCTCGACACGCATGCCGATTCCGACGTCCGCGGGGTCGACGTCCACCAGCTCGGTGCTGAACTTCGGTCCCGCGTCCCACCGCACGACGGCGAGCAGCTGCGGTAGCGAATCGGCCCAGGGCGGTCCGGTGGGCCTGCGCGCGACCGTGAACGTGTACAGCGTTCCGGCGCCGTCGATTTCGCGCCATTCCAGGTCGTCGGCCAATGTTCCCGGCGCAAGGGTGCGCGGGTAGAACACGTAGCGCCCCAGCGAGGGTGAGTACTGCACCAGGATGCGGTGCTGGGCCAGGGCGTCCCAGAACGGCCGCGACACCGGCGTCGGCTCGGGAACGGGGATGCTCATCGCTAGTCCCCCCGCATCAGCAGGGCGACCTGCTCGCTCATGATGCCGCCGTTGCCGGTGACGAAAGCGGTGTGGCAGTCGCACACCTGCGCATCGCCGGCCCGGCCCATCACCTGCCGGGCACCGTCGACGACGTGGTGCATGCCGCCGGCCATGCCGGCCTGGCCGAACGACAGTTGGCCGCCGGCGGTGTTGAGCGGAAAGTCGCCGCGGTAGGTCAGGTCGTGGCCGGCGATCCAGGACATCCCTTCGCCCTTGGCGCAGAAGCCGGCGTCCTCGAGGCTCATCAGCACGGTGATGGTGTAGCAGTCGTAGATCGACGCCATGTCCACCTCGGACCGGTTCAGGCCGGCCATCGCGAACGCCCGGTCGGCGGCGCGGGAGATCGGGGTGCGCAGCAAGTCCTCGGCATAGGTCGGGGTCTTGAAGGCGATGTGTTCGCCGAAGCCCTTGATCCACACCGGGCGGTGGCGGCCGCGCCGGGCGATGTCGGCGTTGGCGATGAGCACGCCCGCTCCCCCGTGCACCCGCATCACGGTTTCCAGCATGTGGATGGGGTCGGCGATCATCGGGCTGGCGAGAACGTCGTCGACCGTGATCGGGGTCCCGTGGAAGACGGCACCCGGGTGGGCGCACGCGTTGGTGCGCTGGTCGACGGCGATCTTGGCCACCGCGGCAGGGTCGTAACCGAACTCGGCCGCATAGCGCTGGGCGATCTGCGCATACGGCGCGTTCTGGCCGACGTTGCCGTACGGGATCTCGAATTCCGCTTGCGGCGATCCGTAGTTGTTCGATGACGCGCCATACCAGTTTGGTGTGGGTGGTGGCCGCTTTAATGATTGCGGCTGCGAAGCCGATCCGGGAACCACGGCAAGGGCCGCGTCGCAGATGCCGAGCTCCACGGCGGCCGCGGCCCGCCAGATCATGCCCGCCGCCGTGGCTCCGCCCAGGTCGACGCGCTCACCGAAATCGAGTGGCAGGCCGAGGTATTCGCACAGGGTGGCGGGTGCGAACATCGCCGACTCGGCGATGCCGTGGGTCAGCAGGCCGTTGACGCACGCGGCGTCCACGCCGGCGTCCTCGATCACCAATTTGGCCAGCAGCGCGTACTGGTCGAGGGTGAACAGCGGCGGGCCGGTGGGCCGCCGCTGCGCCGGCAACTCGGCGATGCCGACGATCGCGGCCTCGCCCCGCAGACCGGTCACTGATCGACTCCCCGAGGCGCTCCGCGGCGGGGTAGTTCGACCGTCGCCGTGCCCGGCATCAGCACCGTCGCCTCACGGCGCCCGGCGATGTCGAGGTCCACCAACCCGGCGCCCTCGTCGGAGAGGCGTTTGGCGGTGACCGTGCCGCCGAAGCTCAGGGGCTGGCCGGGATGGGCGACCGCGCGGTTCTGGACGGAGAAGGACACCAGCCGGCCACGCCCGCCGATCCAGTCCCCGATCGCCCGGCCGAGCAGCGCGGCCTGCAGCGGGCCATGGACCAGCACGTCGTCGTAGCCTTCGACCGTGCGCGCCCAGTCCTTGTCGTAATGGATGCGGTGGCCGTTGTAGGTGGCGGCGCTGAAGAAGAACAGCTGCGTCTCGTCGACGGTCACGGTGAGTTCGGGCATCGCGTCACCCACCTCGACGTCCTCATAGAAAACTTGGCCGGCCATGAAGCTCCTAGGGACGCGCGATCATCGAAGTCGACGCTTCGGCGAGCAGGTCTCGATGCTGGTTGCGGTACACCGTCTGCCAGGTGACCAACACGAATCTGCCGGAGCGGCCCCGCTTTTCGACGATGGACTCGATGCTGCGCACCATTTCGACGTCGTCGCGGTGGTAGGCGGGCAGGTGGAAGGTGAAGCTTTCGCCACCGGCCATCCGCTTGGGGGCGCGGGGGAACGCGAGGCTGCCCGAGACCGCGCCCGAGGAGCCGTCGGGCCGCAGCGCCTCGAGATGCGTGACGCCGAGCACGGCGTACTGCAGAAAAAGCGGAGGGCAGATGATGTCGCGAAAGCCGTTGGCCCTGGCGTACTCCGGGTCGAACCACAAGGGGTTGTGGTCGCCGACCGCCGCCGCCCAGCGTTGCCAGTCGCGCCGATTGACCTCCCCCGTCGCGGTGGCGGCAACGGTGCCGACGCGCGACGCCGATTCGGCGTCGATCAAGCTGTCCTCACTCACCGGCTCTCTCCTGATTCCAAGGTCTCCTCCAGCCACGATGCGGCGACGTCCGCCCCGCCGCCCCACGTCGAGCCAAACCGGGCCCGCTCGGTCCACAGGTGCAGGTCGGTTTCGGTGACATACCCCATGCCGCCGTGCAATTGGTGCGCGTCCAACGTGATCAGCCGGGCCGCGGTGGCGGCGTGCATGCGCGCGATCGCGGTCTCCCGCGTCCCCGTGCGGCCGCGCCCGATCCAGAAGACGGCCGCATGCGCGGCCAACCGCGCCGCCGCCAGCGCGATGTGCATGTCGGCGACCAAGTGCTGGGCGGCCTGGAAAGAGGCGATGGGCCGGCCGAATTGGTGGCGCAGGGTCGTGTAGTCGACGGTGCGGTCGATGACCGCCTGCCCGACTCCCACCAGGTCCAGCGATCCCAATGCCACCGCCGCATTGGCCACCCGGCGCAGTTCCAATTCGGACACCTCACAGAGCTGCGCCTCGGCCGCGACCATGACGTCGTCGAAGCGCACGGCGAACGCCCGGCTCCCGCCGGCCACGGCGAGCGGTTCCACGGCCACCCCCGTCGCGTGGGCATCGACGACGAAGACACACGTACGGTCTTGCGCCGCAGCCGAAATCACGATCACGTCGGCGACGTCGGCGTCGGCGACGTAGTCCACGGTGCCGTTCAACCGCCATTGCCCCGACACGGGGTCGGCGCGCAGCGGCGCCGACACCACGGCGGCGTCGCGGGCGCTCCAGAGCGCCGTGGCCCCGCGGATGGTGCCGCGCCCCAGGGGCGGCAGCCAGGTGTCCTTGGCTTTCGGGGAGCCGAGCTGGTCCACCGCGAGCGCCGCTTGAATGCTGCTGTAAACCGTCGTCGGGCACAGCGCGCGACCGGCCTCGGTGTAGAAGACGGCGAGATCGTCGAGCGAGCCGCCCGAGCCGCCGTATTCCTCGGCGATGGCCAGCCCGAGGACGCCCGCGTCGGTCAGTGCCTTCCACAGCGCCGGGGTGTGGCGGTCCGCGTCCGGGTCGTTCAGCGCGCGTACCGACGACACGGGGCTCTCGGCCGCCAGCAGGGCGCGCAAGGAGGAGGCGAACTCGCGCTGTTCGGCGGTGGGTATCGCTTTCATGCGTCAGCGCCCATAGCTGGGCATCTTGTGCCCGCGCTGGGCGATGACGTCGCGGAGCACCTCGTTGGTGCCGCCGCCGAACCGCATCAGCGGCGCGGCCCGGTAGAGCCGCTCGAACTTGCCGCCCAGCGGGGACCCTTGGCTGCGGTGCGCCAACAAACCGTCCGGGCCAAGCAAATCGAGCGCGAGCAACGCGATGCGCTGGCGCAGTTCACTGGTGAAGACTTTCTCGACACTGACCTCCACCGAAGGGATGACGCCGCTGTCGAGCATGGACGCGGCCTCGTAACCCATCAGCGTGGCCACCGCCACGTCGGCCTCGGCCTCCGCGAGCCGGCGCCGCAGCGACGGGCTGTCGGCGGGCACCGTGCCGTCGCGACGCGGCGTTCGCGCCAGCTCACGCAGCTCCTCGACGGCGCGGCGCAGGTCGCCGGCGTTGGTCAGCGCCCCGCGTTCCAGGTCGAGCGCGCCGGTGATGTACGTCCAGCCGCGGTTGACCTCGCCCACCAGGTTGGTGACCGGCACCCGGACGTCGCGGAAGTGCACCTCGTTGGTGCGGTACCCCGACCACGCGTAGAGGGGGCGGATAGTCACGCCGGGGCTGTCGATTCCGACGATGATGACCGAGATGCCGCGGTGCCGAACGCCGTTGGGGTCGGTACGCACGCAGAGCCACTCGTGGGTGGCGCGCTGCGCGCCGCTGTTCCAGGTCTTCGTGCCGTTGATGACCCAGTCGTCGCCGTCGCGCACCGCGCTGGTGCGCAGGCTGGCCAGGTCGGTGCCGGCGTCGGGCTCGGAATAGCCCACGGCGCAGATCATTTCGCCCTTGGCGATCAGCGGCAGCCATTCGGACTTGTTCCGTTCGGTGCCGTGCCGCATGATCATCGGCGCGACGGACGTGACCGTCAGGTCGGGCCCGGGCACGCCCCAGTACTCGAACTCGCTCATCAGCAGATGCAGGTGGATGGCGCTCAGGCCAAGTCCGCCGTACTCGGCCGGCCAGTTCAGACCGAACCAGCCCTTCTCCCCGATCCTGCGGCGGAACCGCGCGACCTCGCCGTCGGGGAACTCGAGGTCGTGCTCGGCGAGTTCGGCCCGCAGCTCCGCGGTGACGTTGGCCTGGAGGAACTCGCGGACCTCGGCGAGCCAGGCGCGCTGCCCGCCGTCGAGTTCGAAATCCATTCCGGCGCCTGTGCCTTTCTGGGAAGCCTTTCCACCAAGCAGCGCCAGCGTAACGCCACGGCGAGATCGCGCCGGGGGTTTCGCGATCGGCGCGAGGCGCGATCGGGACGCTCCGGCTGTAAAGACGCTGTCAAACTCCCGTTAATTCGCGTCGTCGCCCTCGCAGATATGCGGAGGGGCTGCCAAGCTTTTTACATCGGCCGGTCGACGCTGACCAGGCACTCTGCCCAGCCGCAGCCTGAGGGAGAAGTCATGCCCACTGTTGAAACCCGCCTCCGCGAAGACATGCGCAACTATGCCGTCGAATTGCGGCAACTGGCGTACACCCTGCCGCTGGGTGTTGGCGAGCATGCGCTCCTGGAATTGTCCGACCGCATGCGGACCGCAGCGGAGCAGGTGATCCGCAAGGGAGCCTGATCGGGCCTCAGCCGGCGGAGCCTCAGCCGCCCTTGAGCCGGATCTTCCAGCGAACGAAGCTCAGATAGAACACGCTGATGACCACCAGCATGGCGATGTCGAACCACCATGCACCCGGCGTGTGCCGCCAGTGGGCATCCTTCGGGCTGAGCGGACCGGGCACCAATTTGGTCAGGTCGGCGGTGGAGGCCGACGCCGCGAAACCCCAGCGCGCCGGGGTCGCCCAGGACATCTGATCCAGCCCGAGCCGCCCGGTTACCGGGATCATGCCGCCGGAGAAAACCAGCTGCGACATGACCGCCACCACGAGGAGCGGCATGATCTGTTCGTTCGACTTGGCGATGGCCGACAGCGCCAGCCCGAGCATCGCCGAGGCCACGCACGTCAACGCGACGTCGGCGAACAGTTCCAGACCCGGCCGGCCCAGCGCCACCGCCCCCTGGGTCGGACCGCCCTTGCCGAGCAACACGATGATGGTCACGATCGCCGATTGGATGACCGCGAAAATCGTGTAAACGCAGACCTTCGCCATCAGGTAGGCACTGGTCGACAGGCCAACCGCCTGTTCGCGCAGGAAGATCGGGCGTTCGCCGATCAGGTCGCGAATGGTGAGCGCGGTCCCCATGAACACCGCGCCGACGTTGAGCAGCACCAGGATCTGGCCGGGCTCGTTGGGGGCCGCCCCCATCGGATTGGGGATGCCGAACCCGACGGTGCCGGGCACCGACATGGACAGCGAGCCCATGATGAACGGCAGCACGGCCAGGAAGACGAAGTAGCCGCGGTCGGAGAAGATCAGCCGGACCTGCCGCCTGGCGATCGTGGAGAACTGCCGGAACAGGCTGGTGTGCGACGGGTCGCCGAGATCGGCGGGCTGCTGCGCAGGGGGCGGTGGGGGCTGGGGGCCCGTGCGGGCGAGGTAGCGCGCCTTCGCCCCGTCGGGGTCGCCCGCGACCGTGCTGAAGATGTCGGCCCAATTCGTCGTGCCCATGGCCGACCCGATCTGGCTTGGCGGCCCGCAGAAGGCGGTCTTGCCTCCGGGCGCCAGCAGTAGGACCTGATCGCAGACGTCGAGATAGGTCAGCGAGTGGGTGACCACGAGCACGACACGTCCGGCGTCCGCGAGCTGCCGCAGCATGGTCATCACCTGGCGGTCCAGCGCCGGGTCCAGCCCCGAGGTCGGCTCGTCGAGGATCAGCAGCGACGGTCCGGTCAGCAGCTCGAGGGCGACCGAGGCTCGCTTGCGCTGGCCACCGGAGAGCTTGTCGACCCGAGTGTGCAGGTGCTGGGTCATCTCGAGTTCCTCGAGGACCCGGGCCACCACCTGAGCCCGGTCGTCCTTCGTGGTGTCCGGGGGCAGCCGCAGCTCGGCGGCGTACATCAACGCCTGCTGCACCGTCAGCTGCCCGTGCACCACGTCGTCCTGGGGGACCATGCCGATCCTGCTGCGCAGCGAGGCGTACTCGGCATGCACGTTGTGGCCCTCGAACGCGACCGTGCCCCTGGTCGGGTGCGTGTATCCCGCGACCAGCCTCGCGAACGTCGACTTGCCCGCACCCGAGGGGCCGATGACGGCCGTGAGCGTTCCGGGCTGCGCGCCCAGCGAGATGTCGTCCAGCAGCGTCTTGTTGTTCTCGATCGTCCAGCTCACGCCGCGCACGTCCAGACCCCCCGTGGGCGTGGCGGTCGCGCTCTCGTCGCGGCGGGCCAGCGTGCCGCCGGCGAAGACCAGGTCGATGTTGCCGATCGTGACGACGTCGCCGTCGCGAAGCACCGCCGAGTCGACCCGTGCGCCGTTGACGAAGGTGCCG